>DATGXU010000184.1:0-3757 GCA_035298685.1 Magnetospirillum sp.
CGCCTGACGCAGCTCGCCCTCGCTGACCACGTCGGCGCCGGCGCCCAGCGCCGCCAGGGTGCGCACCACCGCGATGTTGGGGTTGGACTTCAGCGCGAAGCAGACGGTGGCGTCCAGGCCGGCCTTGGCCAGGGCGTCGGCGAACACCGTGAAATGGCGGGTCAGGGTGGCGGTGGAATAGCAATAGAACGGGGTGCCGACGCGGGCGGCGATGTCCGCCACGGCCACGCCCTCGGCGTGCAGGGTGCCGTTCACATAGTCGAAATGGTTCATCGGGAAAGAGTCTCCGTGCCGGTTCCGGCGTCGGGGGAAGCGGGCGGCTGGCCCTGCGGCCCCGAGGGGAAGGTGATGTCGGGATAGTGGCGGGGATAGGTGCTGCCCTCGGGCACCTCGGGCCGGCTTTTGCGGCCGCAGGCCGACAGCCCGGCCGCCATGGCGGCGACCACGATCAGAACCGTCAGAGTGCGCATGGCCTATCCCCTTCCCTGGCTCACAGCCACTTGGCGCGGGCGGCGGCCACCGCTTCGCGCACGCGCGACGGCGCGGTGCCGCCGAAGCTGGTGCGGCTGGCGACCGAGCTTGCCACCGACAGCACGGCCTGGGCCGCTTCGGTGATGCCGGGTTCCACCTGCTGCATCTCGGCCAGCGACAGGTCGGGCAGGTCGCAGCCCTTGTCCTCGGCCATCTTGACCAGCGAACCGGCCACGTGGTGGGCGCGGCGGAACGGCATCTTCAGTTCGCGCACACACCAGTCGGCGATGTCGGTGGCGGTGGTGAAGCCGGCCCCGGCGGCGCGGGCCAGCACGTCCTTGTTCACCACCATGTCGCCGATCATGCCGGTCATGGCGGCGATGGCCAGTTCCATGGTGTCGGCGCACTCGAACACCGGTTCCTTGTCGTCCTGCATGTCCTTGGAATAGGCCAGCGGCAGGCCCTTCATCACCACCAGCAGGGCGTTGAGGTCGCCGATCACCCGGCCGGTCTTGGCGCGGATCAGCTCGGCGGCGTCGGGGTTGCGCTTTTGCGGCATGATGGACGAGCCGGTGGTGAAGGCGTCGGACAGCTTGACGAAACGGAACTGCGCCGAGGTCCAGATCACCAGTTCCTCGGCCAGGCGCGACAGATGCACGGCGCAGATGGCGCAGGCGGCCATGAATTCCAGGGCGAAGTCGCGGTCAGACACGCCGTCCAGCGAATTGCCCATGGGGCGGGCGAAGCCCAGCTGCTCGGCGGTGAAGTGGCGGTCGATGGGGAACGAGGTGCCGGCCAGCGCCGCCGAACCCAGCGGGCTTTCGTTCAGGCGCTCGCGCGCGTCGGCCAGACGGCCACGGTCGCGGCCGATCATTTCCACATAGGCCATCAGGTGGTGGCCCATGGTCACCGGCTGCGCCGCCTGCAGATGGGTGAAGCCGGGCATGACGGTGTCGGCGTGTTCCTCGGCCCGGGTCAGCAGCGCGGTCTGCAGGCCCTTCAGCGCCGCTTCCATGCCGTCGATGGCATCGCGCACCCACAGGCGGAAGTCGGTCGCCACCTGATCGTTGCGCGAGCGTGCGGTGTGCAGACGGCCGGCGGGCTCGCCGATGATCTCGGCCAGCCGGGCCTCCACATTCATGTGGATGTCTTCCAGCTCGGTGCGGAACGGGAATTTGCCGCTCTCGATCTCTTGCAGCACCTGGGCCAAGCCGGCCAGAATGGCCTCGCCGTCGGCCTGGGTGATGATGCCCTGCTTGACCAGCATCTTGCAGTGGGCCTGACTGCCGCGGATGTCCTGGGCGTACAGGCGCTGATCGAAGTCGATGGAGGCGTTGATCCGCTGCATGATGGCGGCGGGCCCGCCGGCGAAGCGGCCGCCCCACATGGAAGAGGCCGGGGCGGTCGGGGCGCCCGAGGCGGGCTTGGTATTCTCGCTCATGGTATCCGTGGACTGAAAGGAATGGACGTGTCGACAAAGCAGGTTCGGATCGCCGTGGTCGGCCTGGGGCTGGCGCTTGCCTTTGGCGGCGGCGCGCTGGTGGCCTATCTGGGCTCCGATGGGCGCCTAAGCTACACCGAACCGCGCGGCAACCCAAGCGCCACGCCATCGTCCGCCGCATCGGGCATCGCCGCCGCACCGGTGGCCGAACGGCGCCCGGCGCCGGGCTTCAGCTTCGCCGACGACCAGGGCAAGCCGCTGCAACTGTCCGATTTTCGCGGGCGGGTGACGCTGGTCAATCTGTGGGCCACCTGGTGCCCGCCCTGCATCGCCGAAATGCCCGACCTGGATGCGCTGCAACAGCGCCTGGGCGGCGACCGTTTCCAGGTGGTGACCATCTCGCTGGACCGGGGCGGCTCGGACCTGGCCAAGCGATGGCTGGCCCGCAACGAGCTGCGCCACCTCAAGCCCTATGCCGCCGACCCCGGCCAGTTCACCAACGCGGTGCTGCCCACCTCGCTGTTGCTGGACGCCCAGGGTCGGGTGGCATGGCACGGCGCCGGCCTGCGCAACTGGACCTCGGCCGAAGCCGGCGCCGCCATCCAGGGCCTGATGGCCGAGTAAGCACCGGCTCGGAGCGCCGAGCGTCGAATCCGACGCCCGGCGAGGGCCAGACATAACGCGGGATCATCGTGCGTCATGTGTGACGCTCGATGATCTACGCGGTGCGCACGTCGCGCAGGAACCGTTCGACCACGCCGCTCAGGCCCACCGCCTCGCGCGACAGCGATTGCGCCGAGGCCAGCACCTCGCCCGCCGAGGCCCCGGTTTCCGAGGCCGATTGGGTGACGCCGCCGATATTGGTGGCCACCTCCTGGGTGCCGACGGCGGCCTGTTGGACGTTGCGGGCGATTTCCGCCGTGGCGGCCGATTGTTCTTCCACCGCCGAGGCGATGGCGGTGGCGATCTGGTTGATTTCGCCGATGCGCGCGACGATGTCGCCGATGGCCCGCACCGCCAGGGTAGTGGCCGTCTGCACGGTGCCGATCTGGGTGGCGATCTCGTCGGTGGCGCGCGCGGTCTGGTTGGCCAGGCTTTTCACCTCGTGCGCCACCACGGCGAAACCCTTGCCGGCGTCGCCGGCGCGGGCCGCCTCGATGGTGGCGTTCAATGCCAACAGGTTGGTCTGGCTGGCGATGTCGTTGATCAGGTTGACCACCGTGCCGATCTTGGCCGAAGCCTCGGCCAGCCCCTGGACGGTGTGGTTGGTCCGCCCCGCCTCTTCCGAGGCAGCCCGGCTGATCTGCATGCTCTGTTCGACCTGACGGCCGATTTCGGTGATCGACGACGACAATTCCTCGGCCGCCGAGGCCACGGTTTCCACCGCGGCGGTCGCCTGTTCGGTCGCCGCCGCCACCACCGCCGCCTGCCGGTTGGTCTGGTCGGCATTGGCCGACATGGCTTGCGCGGTCGCCTCCATTTCGGTGGCGGCGCCGGAAACCACCCCCAGCATGCCGCCGACCGCCTGATCGAACTGGCGGGTCAGCGACTCGATGGTCTTGGCGCGGGCCTCGCGGGCGGTCCGTTCTGCCTCTTGCTCGGCGGCCAGCCGGTCGGCGCGGATGGCGTTGTCCTTGAACACCTGCACCGCCTCGGCCATGGCGCCGATTTCGTCGTGTCGGCCGCGTGCGGGAATGTCGGTCGCCTTGTCGCCATCGGCCAATCGACGCATGGCGGCGGTCATGGCGGTGACCGGCGTGGCGATGGCATTGCGCAGCGCCATGCCGGCGGCAATTGCGACGACGACGAACAGGGCCATGGCGACCAGCATGCCCACGCGGAGCT
>DATGXU010000185.1:0-5121 GCA_035298685.1 Magnetospirillum sp.
AAGGCGGCCAGCCCCGCCGCCGCACCCATCCCCGTGCCCGTCGCCCGCCCCAAGCCTGCGGTGCCGGTGGCCGCCCGCGTGCCCACGCCGCCGCCGCCGCCCGAACCGCTGACCAGCCGCATCGCCGCCACCGCCACGGTGGACCAGGCCATGAAGCTGGGTGGTTCGGCCGACACCTACGGCCAACGCATCAAGAAGTCGGTCGGCAACTGACCCCGGACAGGAGACGGACATGCGCCCGTGGGTGCTGCTGGCCGGCGTGAACGGCCTGTTGGCGGTGGGGTTCGGCGCCTATGCCGCCCATGGCCTGGCCGGCGACCCGCACTTGCAGGCGCTGGCCGACCGGGCGTCGCAATATCAGCTGGTCCACGCCGTGGCCCTGCTGGCGGCCGACCGCCTTGCCGCCGACGGCCGCCGTCTGGCCCATGGCGCGGCGGCGCTGTTCGTGGCCGGCATGGTGCTGTTCTCGGGCTCGCTGTATCTGCGCGCCCTGACCGGGGCGCCGCTTCCGGTTCCCATGGTCACGCCCGCCGGGGGTATGGCGTTCATGGGCGGGTGGTTGATGCTGGCTGTTGCCGGCCTGTGGCGGCGCCGGTGACCTGGACGTTCCCAGGTTTGACTTGTGACCGCGAATTTACGAATATATCACTCTTCGGTTGGCCGCCTTCTTTGTTGCCGGCCGCCTGTCCGTGCTAGGGGATGACATGTCAAAGACCGTTCTGATCGTGGAAGACAACGACCTTAATATGAAGTTGTTCAACGATCTTCTGCAGGCCAACGGCTATGGCACCTTGCAGACCAAGGACGGCCGCGAGGCGCTTGACCTGGCCCGCGCCCATCGTCCCGACCTGATCCTGATGGACATCCAGCTGCCCGAGATTTCCGGCCTGGAAATCACCAAGATGCTGAAGGACGACGACGACCTGAAGGCGATCCCGGTGATCGCCGTCACCGCCTTCGCCATGAAGGGCGACGAGGAAAAAATCCGCGAGGGCGGCTGCGAAGGCTATATCGCCAAGCCGATCTCGGTGGCGAACTTCCTGCAGACCGTCGGCAAGTTCCTGGCCTGAGGCAACGCGCCTCGGTCATCATCAACAAGGGCCCCAGCGAGGGCCCTTTTCTTTGGTTCGGCGGGATGGCAGGAAACGCCCCATTACCGCCCCGAACGCCGTCATGCCCGCGCTTGACGCGGGCATCCACGTGCGGACGCCCAAACCATTGTTACCAATGACTTTTTCTTGGAAACACGTGGATCGCCGGGTCATGCCCACGGCTGTCCGGTTAAAGAAAACGTGCCATCCTGAGGGAACCGGCCGAAGAATTTTCGCCTGGCATGCCCCCTAACAACGGGCACACAGTGCCAGGATGACAGCCTTTCTTTGTTTTTGAACCACAGAGGCACAGAGACACAGAGAAGGGAAAAGAGAGAAAAGAACGTATCTCTTTTATTTTTCCCTCTCTGTGTCTCTGTGCCTCTGTGGTCATTCAAATTGCATCCCAGCGGAACGACATTGGCCGCAAACGCATTGCGCCCGCCGGGGAATCCCCAGGCGGGCGCAGCGCATTCCGGAATGCTCCGAAAGGAAGCCTTACTTGATCTTGGCTTCGTTGAACTCGACGTGCTTGCGCACGACGGGATCGTACTTGCGGAACTTCAGCTTCTCGGTGGTCTTGCGGGGGTTCTTCTTCGCCACGTAGAAGTAGCCCGTACCCGCGGAGCTAAGCAGCTTGATGAGGATGGTGGCAGGCTTGGCCATGACGAAAATCCCGAATTCGTTGGTTCTTGTATGAAACGTAGGGGGCGGAAGATACTGATCTGGCCGAAGGAGTCAAGGGGTTCTTGCGTCGGCCCCTAGAACAGCTCGGCGCCGCCCACCGCGCTATGGGGTTTCAGCTCGCCGGCGGCCACCAGATCGTCATACCAGCACACGCGGTCGCGGCCGTTGCGCTTGGCCCAATACAGGGCTTCGTCGGCCTGGCCGACCACGGTGGCGGGAATGTCCTCGGGGTCGATGCGGACGAAGCCGACGCTGGTGGTCACCTTGCCGACCTGGGGGAACGGAAAGTCCGCCACCGCCTCGCGCAGGCGCTCGAACGCCTGGCGGGCGTAGTCGGCGCCGGTGGGCGCCAGCACCACCACGAATTCCTCGCCGCCGAAGCGGAACAGCAGATCCTCGGCGCGGAAGACCTTGCGCATCAGCGCGGCGAACAGCAACAGCACCTCGTCGCCGAAGGCGTGGCCGTAGGTGTCGTTGATGCGCTTGAAATGGTCGATGTCGACGATGCCCAGCCAATGGTGCTCGTCATCGGCATGCCGGCGGCGGTCGTCGTTGATCGGGCGGGCGGCGCGGGTGTGGGCGATGGCGCGGGTGATGTTGTCGTCGAAGGTCTTGCGGTTCTTGAGGCCGGTCAGGGTGTCGCGCTCGGAATCCTTGAGGATGGCGAGATAATTGCGATAGACGGCGACGAAGGCGCGCACCACCGGCTCGGTTTTGGCCAGTCCGTCGGTGCTGTCCACGGTCAGGAAGGCGATGATCCCGTCGCCGTCCAGAACCGGCAGGCACCGGCGCTCGCCGCCGGCCGGCAGGGGCTCGGAAACCTCGGCGCCCTCGCTCATGCAGCGCGACATCAGCGGAAAGCTGTCCAGCGGCCGGCACGGCAGATCGGGCAGCAGGCCGCTGTCGCGGCCGCCATGGGCCAGGATGTCGATGACCATGCCGGTGCTGCGGGCCAGCGGGCGGGCGATGGAAACGAAGGCTATGCCCTGAAGTTCGATCAGCGTCGAAACCAGGCATTGTTCCAGGTTCTCACGGCTGCGCTGCTCGGTGATGCGAACCACCGATTGCAGCACGTTTTCCAGTGTGATGCCGCTGCTTGCCATGGAACCCCGGCCGGCGGCGTTGGCCGCCGCTCACAAGCCCGGGCAAGGATGCACCGGGCGGCGCGGACTTTGCCCTATGCGCCCGGCGCCCGTCAACTCCAAGTAGCTTGACGTCAGTGCGTGATTTGCCGATTGGCAAGGTCGCCCAGGTCGGGAATCTGCGCGGCCGCGGGCAGGACATTGGGCGCCGACAGCGACAGCGCGCTGCGGTACAGCGCCTGATCGCGCAACAGGCTTTCCGCCAGATCCATTTCCAGCTTGCCGTCGCCGTGCTTGGCCGATGGGCAGGTGGCGCGCAATTGCTTGCGCAGGTCGGTCTCGTCCAGCCGCGCATGGCGCCACAGGCTGAGGTTGGCGCTGACCGCCGCCGGGGCCGAGGCGTGGACGATGCCATCCATGACCGCATTCGGCGTGCTGGTTTCATCGGCGGTGCACAGGGTGGGCAGCACGCCCAGGCCATGCAGCGCATAGCCGGACGGCGTGTGGAAGCGCGACCAGGTCAGCGTCATCTCGCCGTCATTGGGCAATTGGATGACCGTCTGCACCGTGCCCTTGCCATAGGAATTGGTGCCGATCACCACGGCGCGGCCGGAATCCTGCAGGGCGGCGGTGACGATCTCGGCGGCCGAGGCCGACTTGCCGTCCACCAGTACCACCACGGGGACGTCCTCGGCGATGTCGCCTTCGCGTGCCTCATAGGATTGGTTGGCCAGCGGCGAGCGGCCCTTGGTGGCGACGATGGGGCCGTCCTTCATGAACAGGTCCGACACCGTGACCGCCTGATCCAACAGGCCGCCGGGATTGCCGCGCATGTCCAGCACCACGCCCTTCAGCGGACCGCCGTTCTGGGCGCGCACATGCTCGAGCCCCTGCTTCAGGCTTTGGCCGGTGCGCTGGTTGAAGCTGGTGATCTTGAATTCGCCGATGCCGTCCTTCAAGTGGGCGGTCACCGTGGGCGGAACGATCAAACCGCGCCGCAGGCTGACCTCAAGCGGCTTGAAGCCGCGCCGCACGGTCAGGCTCAGGCTGCTGGACACCGGGCCGCGCAGGCGCTTGGAAATGTCGTCCTTGGCCATGTTGGCCACCGAATCGCCGTCCACATGGGTGATGATGTCGCCCACCAGCAGGCCGGAACCGGCGGCGGGGGTTTCCTCCATCACGTCGGTGATGCGCGATTCGCCGTCCACCAGCTCGAACTTGATGCCGATGCCGCCAAAGCCGTTGCGGCTGGCGCGGTGTTCGCGCGCTTCCTTGGCGCCGGCATAGCGCGAGAACAGGTCCAGCTTGGACAGGGTGGCGTCGAACACCACCTCGTAAACCTTTTCCAGGTCGGCGTCCTGCATCTTGGCCGACAGGCCGCGCGCTTCCAGCGCCACGGTGACGGTCAGCCGCGCCCAGCCGCGCACGTCGTCGTCGGACGGCGCCGGATATTCGGCGGCCACATGGTCGGACGCGGTCAGCAGAACCTTGCCGTCCAGGCGCGAGATGCCGATTTCGGGATCGACGGCAGCCAGCCCGCGCATGCCTTCCATGGCCACCGACGCCGCGTTCACCCGTTCCAGGTGGCGCTCGACGATCGAGGTGTAGCCGAAGACGAAGGTCTTTTCGGCCTCGGTGGTGTCATAAGGGGCCTGCGGACTGGCTTGTAGGCCCTGGCTGACCGGGGCGCAAGAGCCCGCGACGAACAGCGAGGCGGCAATGGTCCAACGTGCTACGGCATTACGCTTCAAAGCTGTCACCCGAGGTATGTCCTAAGCAGTATGCGAAATGATCATGCCTGAGGCACGCCGCCGCGGACCAGTCTTTTCACTTACCTCTTTGGGGGTGGAAAGTAAATGGAAAGTCACCTTGGTTGCGCACAGACCGCCGGTTTAGAAAATAGCACGCGAAAGTGGATGTTTGCCGGCCATGGGGGTGAGTTAACGGGGGGTTAATATTGTGGCGGGGCAAAAGCCCCGCCGACAGGCGGTTAGCTCCGCCCGCGCCCCTTGTTGAAGCCGCCCTTCTTGTCGGGCTTGGCAAGGCGCGCGCGGGGGCGGTTGCCGTTGCTCGCACGGGCGGGCTCGCTTTCCTGCAGCCGGAACAGCATCGAGCCGGTCAGCTGGTTGGCCTCGTGCAGCACCACGTCCAGCATCTGCCCCAACTGGAACTGACGGCGGGTGCGCTTGCCGACCAGGGCATGGTGCACCTCGTCATGCACATAGAAGTCCTCGGGCAGGGTGCTGACCGGCACCAACCCG
>DATGXU010000186.1:0-6472 GCA_035298685.1 Magnetospirillum sp.
GTGGGCGCGGGCCTGGTGGTGGTGCGCATGCTGTCGCGATCGCGCGAGGGGCGTTTTGCCGCCGCGCCCGAACCGCCTGCCCCTGAACAGTTGATCGGCGCCCCGAAATCTCACCTGTCCGCTGTCGAAGCGGCCGAAACATTCCGCGGAAGCTCGGAGATGAAGCATTGAAGGCCTAAATTCTTCGTGCGCGAGGGACCGGCCATGGTGCAGACTGTCGGCACGAGGCATTGTTCCGAGGTCTGCCACCCATGTCTAACCGGCCCTTGCCAGCTTGGCGAACACCCGACGGCGAACCGGTAAGCTGCCTGGAGAAGCTGAAGGTTCTGGCGCAGAACCTGCAGGAATTCGAGGAAATGGCGCAGGATATCCTGGAAGACGCGGCCCTGATGGGCTGTGACGTCGAGCAGGTGCGCGCCGCCCTGTCGGACCGGTTGTCCGCCATCCACATCCGCTATGCCGCGATCAAATAATCGCAGCCCGAAACCTTCACGCGACCAATAAAGCATCAAGACAGCAGCCGGGAGGGCACATGGCGGCGCAAGTGGGCGAAACGAAAGACGACGCAGCCAAGGCCGATGCCTTCGCCGCCGAAGTGCTGGGCAAGATCGAAACGCTGAGCCTGGAAGTGGCCGACGTGGCCGGCACCATCGAGGGGCTGGCGAACTTCGTGCACCATCAGGAAGAGCTGTTCGGCCACCTGAAAAGCATCGCCCACACCATGGCCGAGGCCATCCGCCGGATCGACGCCGCCGGACGTGAAACCCGCGACGTCACCGCCCAGGCCGGTCGCCAGTCAAGCGAATCGCTGCACACCATCGACGCGGCCCTGGGCGACATCAACCGGCTGGTCGGTTCGGTGCAGGGCATCGAACAGCGGCTGGAACAGCTGGAAGGCGCCCTGGGCGAAGTCAGCACCAAGTCGCGCGACATCCAAAAGATCGCCCGCCAGACCAACCTTTTGGCGCTGAACGCCACCATCGAGGCGGCGCGCGCCGGCGAGGCCGGCAAGGGCTTTGCCGTGGTCGCCAACGAGGTCAAGGGACTGTCGCGGCAAACCGGCGACGTCACCGCCGGCATCGACCGCACGGTGGAACGGCTGGCCGTTTCCGTCACCGACCTGATCGACACCTCGACCAACACCTTGAAGATGGCCGACTCGGTCAATGCCGGCGTGGGCGTCATCAACCACGCCGTCGCCGTGTTCGGCGAGGCGATCGGCACCGTGGAAGCGCGCGTGGGCGACATTTCCACCGCCGCCACCACCTCGCTGGGCCAGTGCACCGAGGTGATCGGCGAAATCGACAAATTCTTCGACGGCATCGCCATGACCAGCGAGTCGCTTCGCCGGGCCGACCAGCGGATCATCTCGCTGCTGGACCGCTCGGAATACCTGATGGGGTTCATCGCCGCGTCGGGCTATCGCACCGCCGACACCCCGTTCATCGAAAAGGCCCAGGCCAGCGCCACACAGATCGCCACCCTGTTCACCCAGGCGGTGACGTCGGGCCGCCTGACCATGGCCGACCTGTTCGACGAGGCTTACCAGCCCATTGCCGGAACCACCCCCGAGCAGTTCATGACCCGCTTCACCGCCTTCACCGACGCGGTGCTTCCCGACATTCAGGAACGTCTGCTGGGGTCCGACGACCGCATCACCTTTTGCTGCGCGGTCGACCGCAACGGCTATCTGCCCACCCATAACCGCAAGTTCTCGCAACCCCAGGGCCGCGATCCGGTGTGGAACAACGCCAATTGCCGCAACCGGCGCATCTTCAACGACCGTACCGGCCTTAGCGCCGGCCGCAACACCAAGCCGTTCCTGTTGCAGACCTACCGCCGCGACATGGGCGGCGGGCAGTTCGTGATGATGAAGGACATCTCGGCCCCGATCACCATCCAAGGCCGCCACTGGGGCGGGCTGCGCATCGGCTATCGCATCTGAAAAAGGCTTGCGGGCCGCCCGCCGTCAGCCGGCGGCGGCGGTGATGGCGGCCTTCAGCGGATCGGCCTGGATCGGCTTGTGCAGGAAGGTCAGGTTGCGGCGCTGGCCCTCGGCCAGTTCCGACTTGCCGGTTTCGCCGGTCAGGATGATGGCCGGCACTTCCTTGCCTAATATGGCGCGCACCCGCTCGACCACCTCGAAACCGGTCAGCCCGGCCCGCAGCCGCAAATCCGAAAGAATCAGGTCGGGTTTACCCTCGTCCAAACGCTGCAGCACCTGCGACATGTCTTCGGCCGCCAGGACCGACATCCCCCAGGTCTCCAGGATCATCTGCAATCCCATCAGCACCATGGGATCGTCCTCGACCACCAGGATTGTCCGCGTCGTCACGGGCATGGGCATTTCCCCAATCGTCTTCGTGTCGGCCAGCACCGGTTGTTGCGCCAAAGGCAGCGTGAGCCAGAATACAGAACCGCGGCCCAATCTGGAATGAACATTGACGTTTGTTCCCAACAAACGTGACAACCGGCGCACGATGGCCAGCCCAAGGCCCAACCCCCGCGTCCGATCGCGTTCCGGGTTCTCCAGCTGATGGAACTCTTCGAATATTTCCGCCAGGTGCTGTTCGGGAATGCCGAAGCCGGTGTCCCACACCTCGATCCGCATGTGCCCGTCGCGCCGTCGCGCCGACAGCAGCACGCCCCCCCGGCGGGTGTAGTGGATGGCGTTGGCCAGCAGGTTTCGCATGATCCGCGCCACCAGCAGCGGGTCGCTTTCCACCATCACCTCGGGCCGGTGCAGGCGCAGGCAAAGGCCCTTGGCTTCGGCGATGGGGCGGTATTCCGCCGCCAGTTGGTCCAGCGATTCGCCCAGACTGAACTTGCGCCGGCTGACCTGAACGGTGCCGGCGTCCAGGGTGGAGATATCCAGCAAGGCGTTCAGCAATTGCTCGCCCGAGGTCAACGCGCGCTCGAGCATGTCCGACGCCCGCTTCGCCGCCGGATGGGTGGCGTAATCCGCCAGCACCGAATGGAAGAAGCGCATGGCCTGGAAAGGCTGGCGCAGATCGTGGCTGGCGGCGGCCAGAAAGCGGGATTTGGCGGCAACCGCCTGCTTGGCGGCGGTCCGCACCTCTTCGTCGGCCAGACGTGGGCCGTCAAGCCACACCATCACCGCCTCGGGCCCGCCGCTGCCGGCAACCGGCGCCAGATGCAGGCGCATGATCCCGTCCACGAACGATTCGCCGGGGATTTCCCGCTCTGCCGGAACGCCGCTGCTTCCCACCTGACGGATCGAGGCCGCCAGTTCCGGCCAGTCGCGGCGCCGGTACAGCGGCGCCGACCTGGCTGCGCCCTCGGCGTAACTGTCGCTATGGCCCAGATCGACAAGATCAGGAAGGGACAGCACCACGCAGGGCGTCTTCGATGATCGGCAAAGATCGGACGCCATGTCGGCAGCCGTCCGCCTGCTGGAATGTTGTGCCATGCTCATGTCTCTTCAGATAGCGACGCGCGCCGGGTGGCGTAACCCCGATAGGGCGCCCCCTGCCCACATGCGTTCGGATATGGTGCGGAAGGGGCAAGATCAGCGGCGCAGGGCACGCATCCGCAGCATGGCCCCCAGTTTGGCCCGCAGGATGACGGTATCCTGTGATTTCCCGAGAAACAGGTCGGCGCCCGCTTCCAGGCTGCGAATCAGGTCCGGCTTGTTCTCGCGGCTGGACAGCACCGCAAGCACATAGCTCTTGCCGCTGTCGCGCCGCATCCGGGCGGCACGCCCGCAAAGCTCGGCGCCATCCACCCCGGGCATCACCAGATCGATCAGCACGCCGTCGTAGGCGCCGGCGGCCAACTGGTCCAAAACATCTTCCGGCTTGCCGCACACCGTGATGGTGGCCCCCAGCTTCTCAAGTTCCATCCGCAGGAATTCCCGATAGGTCACGCTGTCGTCGACCACCAGAAGGTGAGACGCCGACAGCGCCGCCGACAATTGGTCGGATTCGGAGGGCCCGCAGGCCGCAGGCGGTGCCAACAGGGTGGCGAGGCGACCGCGCACGCCCTCCCAGTCGTCACCATCGGCCAGCTCGATCACCCGCACGTCGGGCAGGTGCTGGCGAACCTGCGCGGTCAGGGCCGGCACCGTGATGGCGGCGATGGGCGAGGCGCCATCCCTTAGCGTCACCGGCTCGCCGCCCTCGGCCTCCACCATCAGGCGCAGCCTGAGCGCCAGGGTTTCCGACCCGACGGCCACCAGCACCGACGGCCGCATCATGCAAGCCCCCTGTGCCGGGCGGCCGACGTCAATTGGCATAGCCGCTGGGGAATGGAATCCACCGGCAGGACCTCGACCGCGGCCCCCTTGGCGACCGCCGCCCCCGGCATGCCCCAGATCACCGCCGACGACGCGTCTTCGGCGATGGTGTACCCGCCGGCCAGCCGCAATGCCGCCAAGCCGTCGGCGCCGTCCTCGCCCATGCCGGTCAACAGCACTCCCACCGCCGTTGCTCCCGAGCCGATGGCCAGGCTTTCGAACAGAACGTCGCCCGACGGCCGCTGACCATGCAGCGGCGGCGTGCTGCGCAGGCGCAGAACACCCTCCTCTATCGCTAGATGCCGGTTCCCCGGAGCCACGTAGACTTGCCCGGCCTGCGGCACGTTTCCTTCCGCCGCCAGCACGACCGGCAATTTGGAAACCGTGCCCAGCCAATGGGCAAATCCGCCGACAAACGGCGCCCCCATATGCTGGACGACGGTGATCGGCGCGGGAAACCCCGGAGACAAATTCCCCAAGATGCGGGCCAGCGCGCTGGGCCCGCCGGTGGACGCCACCAAGGCCACCATGTCCACCTTGGGCAAGGCGGGCACCGGCAGCAGTACGGCTGGGTCGCGACGGCCGGACCGCTGCCGCACCACCGGCACTTCGCTCATGATCACCAGCTGCGTCCGCAACTGCTCGGCCATGGCCTCGTAATCGTCGCGCCCCAGGCCGGCCGGCTTGGGCACCACGCTCAGCGCCCCGGCACGCAGGGCGTTCATCGAGATGTCCAAGGTCTTGTCGTCCACATCCGAAGCGACGACAACGATGGGCACGGGATGGTCGCGCATGATCCAGCGTGTGGCCTCGAACCCGTTCATGCGCGGCAATCGGATGTCCATGGTCACCACGTCCGGCTTGAGCATGCGCAGTTGGCGCACCGCCTCGGCGGCGTCGGCGGCCACCCCGACCACCTGAAGCCGGGGGTCGCCGTTGATGACGTGCGTGAGCAATTGCTGAACCACCGGCGAGTCCTCGACCATCAAGACCCTGATCCGCCCCGGGTTCATGAGCTCAGCCGCCCGATGACGTTCAGGAATTCGCCCTGGCTGAAACGCGTCTTGATCAGATAGGCGGCGGCACCCAGGGCAAGGCCGCGCCGGCGGTCGTCATCGCTGTCGCGCGACGAAACCAGCACCACCGGAACCGTGGACAGGCGGGGATGGCCGCGCATGGCGACCAACAGCCCAAAGCCGTCCAGCCGGGGCATATCGAGGTCGCTGACAACCACGTCGGGCGGATCGTTCTCCATGCGGTCCAGGGCTTCGCGCCCATCCTCGGCACTATCCACCCGATAGGCATGGGCTTCCAGGATGCTGCGTTCAAGCGCGCGGATGGTGGGCGAGTCGTCCACCACCAGAATCCTGGGCGGCAGCGCACGGCAATTCAGCGCCACCGCCCCCCGGGAAGCGGCGCCGCCCTCCATCCGCAGCCCGGCCGGCGACAGGACAAGCGCCAGTTTTTCCCGTTCCAGCATCACCGTCCCCACCAGCCGATCATCGTCGGCCAGCGGAGCATCGAGGGGCGCCACCGGCAGATCGCGAACTTCCAGCACATCGTCGACCACCAGCCCCAGCACGCCGGTGGGGGTGCGGATCGCCACCACCCACAGCAACCCCCGGCAGCAATCGGGCGCGTCCCCCGGCAGCCCCAGCACGGCGCCAAGATCGGCCAGTGGCACCTCGTCACCGTCCACCAACGCCGCCGAGCCGCCGTCCACCTGCCGCACCGCGTCGGCGGCGACTTGAACGATCCGTGCCAAGGCCGGCGCCGGCACACCGAACACTTGTCCACGGACGCGCAGCAGCACAATCTGCTGGGCCATCACCGAAACAGGAACCGACAACACCACCTCGGTTCCCTGCCCTTGCGCGGAATGCAGCGTGATGTTGCCCTGCAGGCGGTCCACCACCCGGCGAACGATGGACATGCCGATCCCGCGGCCGGCGGCGGTGCTAAGGGTGTCGGCGGTGGACAGGCCGGGCTGAAACACCAACAGCCGAAGACGGTCGTCCCCGGCGTAGGCCGCCTGCGCCGGCGTCATCATTCCGCGCGCCACAGCCTCGGCCGCCAGCCTGTCGACGGCAATGCCGCCGCCGTCGTCGCGCACACGGATTTCCAGGCGCGCGCCCGACACCGCCACCCGCAACGACAGGGTGCCGGCATGATCCTTGCCGGCGGCACGGCGCCGCTCGGGCGGTTCGATGCCGTGGG
>DATGXU010000187.1:0-6731 GCA_035298685.1 Magnetospirillum sp.
GGCATAAAGCAACGCCGCCGCCCCGCTGGCCACCGCCAGCGCCGCCTTGCCGCCCTCCAGCGCCGCCAGCCGGCGTTCCAGCACTTCGCGGCCGGGATTGACGGTGCGGGTATAGGTGTAGCCCAGCTCTTCCAAAGCGAACAGCCGCCGCGCATGCTCGGCGTCGCGGAATTGGAACGAGGTGGTCTGGTAGATGGGCACCGCCACCGAGCCGGTGGCCGGATCGGCCCGCCAGCCGCCGCCGTGCAGGGCCAGGGTGTGGGGATGAAGCTTGGCCGTGCTCACGCCGCGTTCTCCCAGATCGAGGGGCTGTCCACGTCGCCGGTCCACGAATAGACGGCCAGCAAGGGTTCGGCGCCGGTAAGCATGGCGTGCGACAGCTCGGACGGATGCAGGATCAGCGCGCCCGCTTGCTGCGGTGCCGCGCGATCGCCGGCGGTCCAGCGGGCGGTGCCGTTGACCACCCGATAGGCTTCGACGGCGGGATGGCGGTGGGCGGGATAATGGGTGTGCGGCCCGATCAAGGTGAGGCCCAGGCACACCTGCGAATTGCGGAACGGCGCCGCCGGCCCGACGATTTCCGCCCACGCCATGTCGCGTTCCAGACCGGGGATGTCGGCGCGCGGGGCATAGCCGTAGCGCCAGGGCAGCGCCTGCGCCAGCGGGCGCAGGGCGGCGGCCAAAGCGGGGGCATAGCGCCGGGTTCCCTCCACCGCTTCGGCCAGATGGCGGGTGGCGGGATGGTGGGTGGCGTCGAACGGCGATTGCTCGCCATTGGCGGCAGCCACCAGTTCGGCCACGCGGGCGACTTCGCGGGCAGCTTCTCCCGCCGACAGCGGTGGGCGGACCAGTTCCGCCACCAGCGCGTCGCGCAAGGGGCCAAGGTCGATGGCGGCCGTGCTCATTGCGGCAGCTCCGACTTCAGCACCGCCACCGTGTGGCCGATGCGGGCGCCGGTCCGGTGCGCCGCCAGGGCGGCGACAGCATCCAGCCGCTTGGGGGCCAGCAGGTGTTCGATGTCCTCGGCACGCTGTCCGGCCTCGACCGGATCGATCTTGTCGAAGGCGCGGCGCAGATCCTCGACCAGATAGAAATGGAACGGGCCCAATCCTCGCTGCTGCCAGGCGGCATAGGATGTCAGCATGGCGTCGGCATCCACCTGCGCCTTCCAGGTGTAGGTGAAGATGTCGGGGGTCAGGCCGGCATGGGTGGCCATGGCGGTGATCACCGACAGCGGCACCCGGCCGCCCAGGGTGGACAGCACGGCGCCGCCGGGGGCCAGATAGTCGCGCGCCTGTTTCAGCGCCACGGTGTGCAGGGCCAGCAGGTTGTCCTGGAACAGCTTCGGCACCGGCTCGGGGCGCGGCGGCACGAAGCCCGAGCTGGTCTGGCTGTGCTCAAGCCGGGCGTCGTCGGCCAGCGGCAGGTTGGGCAGGTTTTCGTAAATGATGTCGAAGCGCACGCCGCTGTGGCGCAACGGCTCCAACAGATCGCCGGCACCGGAATGGATGCGCACGTTGGTGTCGGGGCGCAGGTTGCCGGCCACGTTGGCGGCGGCGGCGTCCACCACGTCGGGAAACAGGTCGGTCAGTCCCACCACGTCGGCGCCCAGGAATTCGATGGCGGCCAGGGCATCCATGCCCGAGCCGGTGCCCAGCGCGCAGAACCGGCGGCAGCGTTCGGCCCCACGCGCCTGCCGCAGCCGGGCGAAGGCGGGGGCCGCCACGGTGGCGACCCAATCCGCCTCAAGGTCGTCGGTGCGGGGCAGGTACGAACGGTCGGACAGGGCGATGCCCAACCTGGGCGCGATCCGGTAGGGATGCGCGATGCGGAAGAACGCCGCCGCGTCCACGGGGATGGTCTGAAGCGGGCGGGCGATGGATGCGGTCTGCTGCGCCATGCCGAAGCAATCCTTGTGCTGGGTCGGTGGGTCCAGGCCCATCAGGGTAGGGTGAGGTAATCTATAAAGTCTACTAAATTTGTAGCCTGACGCGTATTATGCTGTACATGCAGTCATGCGCAATCAGCATCTTTACTCCACTGGATAAGTGGATAATGCTAGGCGCGTTCTGCATACCAGCGGGGGCACGCCCTTACTCATGTCGCAATCGAAACTGATCACGCTGGCCGAGGCGGTGCGTCGCACCACCTGGGACGGCATGCAATACGCCAGCGGCGCCGCGCTGCCGGTGGGCTCGGACGCCATCGCCTTCGGCCGCGAATTGCTGCGCCAGGGGCGCCGCGACCTGCACGCCATCTTCCACTGCAACACCCAGCAGTTGAACCTGTTGGCCGCGGCCGGGGTGGTGTCGAAGGCCGAGTGCGGCTTTTCCGGTCTCGAGGTGTTCGGCTTCGCCAACGGCCTGCGCCGGGCGGTGGAAAGCGGGCAGCTGGCGTTGGAGGATTGGTCCAATCTGGCCATTCCCCTGCGTCTGCTGGGCGGCGCGCTGAACTGGCCGTTCGTGCCGGCGACGGTGAACATCGGCTCGGACATTCAGGATCGCAGCGCCTTCGCCCCCGACCAATACCCGGCCCAGGGCAAGATTCCCACGGTCACCGACCCGTTCACCGGCCGCCAGATCGGCGCCTTCAGTCCGCTCAAGCCCGACGTGGCGGCCATTCATGTCAGCCTGGCCGACCCGCTGGGCAATTCCATCATCCTGGGCACCGAATGGAGCCGGTTCGAGCTGTCGCGCGCCGCCAAGCGCGTGGTGGTGATCGCCGACGCCATCGTCGACACCGACTGCATGCGCCAGTTCCCCAATCTGGTGCGCATCCCCGACATCCTGGTCGAGGCGGTGGTGTATTGGCCGTTCGCCGCCTGGCCGCAGGGCTCGCCCGGCCTTTACGACATCGACGAAGACCACATGCGCCTGATGAACAAGGCGCTGGGCACCGTCGAGGGCACCGAATCCTACGTGCGCGACTTCGTCACCCCCTACACCGACGTGGATTCGTATCTGGACATGATCGGCCGCGACACCGTGAAGCGGCTGTCCCAGGGCTCCACCAGCTTCCTGCTCGACCCCTATCGCCGGTGGATCAAGTCCCCGGACGAGGTTGCGCAACTTCTGAATTCCAACGAGGCGTCATGACCGAGAGCTTCACCCGTCAGGAAATGATGGCCATCGCCACCGGCCGCGAGATCAGGGACGGCGAGCTGGCCATCTTCGGCGTCGGCCTGTCCATGCTGGCCGGCTATTTCGCCAAGGAACACCACGGCCCCAACATCCGCGCCATGACCGAGGGCGGCGTCTACGGTTCGACCCCGGTGGGCGGCTTGCCCTGGGGCATCGAATGCAACCGCATCTCGTCGAACGCCACCAGCTTCACCTCGGCGCTCGACGCGCTGGGCTTCCTGGTGGCGTCGGGGCGGTGCGACGTGGGCATCATCGGCGCGGCGCAGGTGGACAAGTTCGGCAACGTCAACACCACCGGCGTGTGGGACGGCGACATCGGCGATCACTACCGCACCCCCAAGACCCGCCTGACCGGCGCGGGCGGGGCCAACGACATCGCCTGTGGCGCCGGCCGCGTGGTCATCATGGTGACGCACGAACCCAAGCGTTTCGCCGAGCGGGTCACCTATGTCAGCTCGCCCGGCTATCTGGAAGGCGGCGACGCCCGGTCGCGTTACGGCTTCGTAGGCGGCGGGCCATCGGCCATCGTCACCACGCTGGGCATCCTGCGCCCCCATCCGGACACCAAAGAATTCCAGTTGGACGGCTGGTACTCGTTTTCCAGCGTCGAGGAAATCCGCGCCAATACCGGCTGGGACCTGAAGGTGGCCGACCACGCCGCCGTCATTCCCGAACCCACCGCCGCCGAACTGGCGGCCCTGCGCAAGGTCGACGTGACCGGTGCGCTTCGCAAGCATTGACAGGAGCCTTGCCATGACCGACGCGCCCATTCTGCTGCGCGACGACGCCGACGGCGTCGCCACCCTGACCCTGAATCGTCCGCAGGCCCGCAACAGCCTGTCCAGCGGCATGCTCAAGACCCTGCGGGCGGCGTTCGCCGAAATCGCCGACGACACGTCGGTGCGGGTGGTGGTGCTGGCGGCCAACGGCCCGGCGTTCTGCGCCGGCCATGACCTCAAGGAATTGCGGGCGGCCAATTACTCGACTTCGTACACCGAGGAATTGTTCGGCGATTGTGCCGAGCTGATGCAGGCCATCGTGCGGCTGCCCAAGCCGGTGATCGCCAGCGTGCACGGCATCGCCACCGCCGCCGGTGCCCAACTGGTCGCCAGCTGTGACCTGGCGGTGGCGGCCGAGGATTCCCGCTTCGCCACCCCGGGCGTCAACATCGGCCTGTTCTGCTCGACGCCCATGGTGGCGCTGTCGCGCAACGTGGCACCCAAGCACGCCATGCAGATGCTGCTGAGCGGCGATCTGATCGACGCCCCCACCGCCCTGCGCTTCGGCCTGGTCAACGAACTGGTCCCGGCCGAGCGGCTGGCGGAACGCACCCGCGCCCTGGCCCTGCAACTGGCGTCCAAGTCGCCGCTGACGCTGGCCATCGGCAAGGAGGCGTTCTATCGCCAGCTCGAGCTGGGGCTGTCCGACGCCTATGCCTACACCCGCGAAGTCATGGTGAAGAACCTCGAGGCCCAGGATGCCCAGGAAGGCATCGGCGCCTTCATCGACAAGCGTCCGCCGGTGTGGTGCGGCCGCTGAGCTGCATAAATAACCATTCGTGAGTGTTGTACATAATTCCATTGACGAAGTTCAATGTTAAATATATCTACAAACCACTAGGTTTGTGCGAGGAATAGTGATGGCCCATCCCGGAATCGCCCTTCCATGCTGCCGCTTCCCGCTCAAGGCCGGGCTCGCCGCCGTGGTCGGGCTGATTGCGGCGGTGGGGGTGGCGGCGGGCGCCGGCGCGCTTGTCTGGGCTTCGGATGCCAGCCTTGCCCCCGGGTTGCGGCTGGCGGTGTTTCCGCCGGTCCTGACCAGGGTCGAGGCCTTCCGCAGCATCATCCTGGGTGGCGCCAAGCCGGTTTCCGCCACCGCCATCCCCGGCGTCTGGCTGATCCATGTCGAGCCGGACGAGGCTGAGGACATCCGGGGCGCCCTGGTCACCGGGGCGGGGCCGTTCGCCCGCCTGGCCTCGGCCGCCTGCCTGACAATCAGCGAGAAGAAGCCGTGATCACCGCCATCGTCCGTTACCGCCTGCCCGCAGGCATCCCGGCCCGTCACGGCACCTGTCCGGACATCGAACACTTCGAAACCGTTGCCCTTTCCGAAAATCCCGGCGGGGTGGTCACCCTGCCGCTCGAGCCTCAGCAGTGAAGGAGCTTTCCCCCATGGCCGACACCTCCCTGACCCGCCGCGCCTTTCTGGGCACTGCCGCCGTTGCCGCCGGCACCCTGGCGGCGCCGTCCATCATCCGCGCCCAAGGGTCGCTGAAGCCCATCAAGCTGGGCTGGTACGTCAACGCCGCCTGCCTGTCGCCGGTGGCGGCGGCCAAGCACCTGGGCATCTTCGAAAGGAACGGCCTCGACGTGGAGCTGGTGAAGTTCGGCGGCAGCACCGACCAGTTGCTCGAGGCGTTGGCGACCCGCAAGGTGGACACCAGCGTCGGCATGGCGTTGCGGTGGCTGAAGCCGCTGGAACAGGGCTTCGACGTCAAACTGACCGGCGGCACCCACGGCGGCTGCCTGCGCCTGCTGGGCGACAAGACCCAGGGCATCACCAAGATCGAGCACCTGAAGGGCAAGGTCATCGCGGTGTCGGATATCGGCAGCCCGGCCAAGAATTTCTTCTCGATCTTCCTGGGCAAGCGCGGCCTTGATCCGGCGAAGGACGTGGAATGGAAGGTGTTCCCCGGCGACCTGCTGGCGGCGGCGGTGGAAAAGGGCGAGGCCCAGGCCCTGGCCCACCAGGACCCCGAGACGTGGCGCTTCCTCAAGGTCGAGCGCCTGACCGAGATCGCCACCAACCTGACCTCGGAATACGGCGACCGGGTGTGCTGCCTGGTGGGCGTCGGCAGCAAGCTGCTCAAGGAAGACCGCGCGGCGGCCACGGCCATCACCAAGTCGCTGCTGCAGGCCCAGGATCTGACCGCGCACCATCCCGAGGAAACCGCCGACGTCTACCTTCCCTATGTGGCGAACACCAACAAGAAGGACCTGATCGACCTGCTGAAGACCCACACCCATTACGTCCATCCGTTGGGCAACGATCTGCGCAAGCAATTGGCCGACTATGTGTTGGAGCTGCAGAAGATCGGCGTGATCAAGCAAAGCACCGATCCGGTCAAATTCGCCGAAAAGATCACCGTCGATGTCGTCTGAAGCACTTGAGCTGACGCTGCCGCAGGCCCAGGCGGGCCGCCGGTGGCACAAACCCTGGGGACTGGGAGTGGTCGCGGTGGCCGTCTGGGCCGCCGCCGCCGCCCTGACCGTGCTGTGGCCCGACGAGGACGCCTGGGATTACACCAACACCCTGGCCATCCTGCTGTCCGCCATTGCCGGCGCGCTGGCGGCGGCGGTGGCGGCCGAGCCGTTCGTGCCCCGGCTGTCGTCGCGGCTGCGCCATCTGGGGCCGTGGCTGATCGCGCTGGGGGGGCTGGTCATCGTCTGGCAGGTGGTGACCGCCAAGCTGGGGCTGTTGCCGCGTCCGTTTTTCCACCCGCCGCAAAGCCTGCTGGAAGTCTACCTGACCGACTGGTCAACCCTGGGCCTGTGCGTGCTGCATTCGTTGCGGCTGCTGTTGCTGGGCTAC
>DATGXU010000188.1:0-3197 GCA_035298685.1 Magnetospirillum sp.
GGCGAGTTCCCCGGACTCGTCATCGCCGCCTGCCGCGCCCAGAACCGCCCGTTCCACGTGCTGGCGCTGTCGGGCCATGCCGATCCCGCCGTGATCGGCGACGCCCCGGCCGACTGGATACGCCTGGGCGAGGCCGGCACCGGCTTTCAGCGTCTCAAGCAAGCGGGCGTGGCCGAAGTGGTGATGATCGGCCCGGTGCGCCGCCCGACACTGCGCGAACTTGCTCCCGATTTTCGTACCACCCGGTTCTTCGCCAAGGTGGGCCTGAAAGCCCTGGGCGACGACGGCCTGTTGCGCGCCGTCGCCCGTGAGATCGAGAAAGAGGGCTTCCGCCTGGTCGGCATCGACCAGGTGCTGGAGGACTGCCTTGCCGTGCCGGGCGTCTATGGCGCGCTGTCGCCCGACGATCAGGCCGACGCGGATATCCGGCGCGGCATCGAGGTGGCCAGGGGCCTGGGTGCCCTGGACGTCGGTCAAGCGGTGGTGGTGCAACAGGGCATCGTGCTGGGGGTCGAGGCCATTGAGGGCACCGACCAATTGATCCAGCGGTGCGGCGGGCTGCGCCGGGAAGGCCCCGGCGGCGTGCTGGTCAAGATGAAGAAGCCCGGGCAGGACCGCCGGCTGGATCTGCCGACCATCGGTACCGCCACCGTCGCCGCCGCCGCCGGCGCCGGCCTGCGTGGCATCGCCGTGGAGGCCGGAGGGGCGCTGGTGCTGGGCCGCGCCGCCGTCGCCGCCCAGGCTGATCGCCTGGGCCTGTTCGTGATCGGCGTTTCGCCATGCTGATCTACGTGATTGCCGGCGAGCCTTCGGGGGATCTGCTGGGCGGTCGGCTGATGGCGGGACTGAAGGCGCGGGCCGGCGACACTGTGCGCTTCGCCGGCATCGGTGGCGCCGCCATGCATGCGGAAGGGCTGCAAAGCCTGTTTCCCATGGGCGAGCTGACGGTGATGGGACTGGTCGAGGTGGTGCCGCGCATCCCGCGCATCCTGCGCCGGGTCCGCGAAACCTTGGCGGATATCGGCGCCCAGCAGCCCGACGCCATCGTCACCATCGATTCATGGGGCTTCACCGGACGCATACAAAAGGGCTGTCAGCAGCGTTTCCCCCATATTCCGCGCATCCATTACGTCGCCCCCATGGTGTGGGCGTGGAAGGCCGGCCGCACCAAGAAACTGGCGGCCGTGCTGGATCTGCTGATGACGCTGCTGCCGTTCGAACCGCCATGGTTCGAGAAGGACGGCCTGCGCTCGGTCCATGTGGGGCATCCGGTGGTGGAAAGCGGTGCCGAGCGGGGGGACGGCGCGGCCTTTCGCCAGCGCCACGGCATTCCCGCCGAAGTTCCCGTTCTGGTGACGCTGCCCGGCAGCCGTCAGTCGGAAACAAGCCGGCTGTTGCCGATCTTTGCCGAAACCCTGGCGCTTCTGTCGCGTGACCGGCCCGATATGGTGGTGGTGGCACCGACGGTGGAAACGGTGGCCGACACGGTCAAGGCCGCCGCCGCCTCTTGGCCGCTGCGAACCATCGTGGTCGAGGATCGGGCGGAAAAATACGACGCTTTCGCCGCCGGCACGGCCGCATTGGCGGCATCGGGGACGGTGGCCTTGGAGCTGGCCTTGGCGGGGCTGCCCACAATCATCACCTACAGGGTGGCGCCGCTGACGGCCTTTGTGGCCACTCGTTTCCTGGGCCTCAAGATCACCTGGGCGACCTTGGTCAACATGGTGATGGAGCGTGCGGTGATGCCCGAATTCCTGCAGGATCGCTGCCAGCCGCAGCTGATGGCGCCGGCGGTGGCGGCGCTGCTGGACGATGCGGACGCGCGTGAGGCCTGTCGGGCGGAAATGCGCGAGGCCATGGTGCGTCTGGGCTATGGCAGCGACAGTCCCAGCGACCGCGCTGCCGCCACGGTTCTGGACTTCATCGCCGAAAGGAAGAAAACATGAGCTGGCGCCTGCTTCACACCATGATCCGGGTCGGCAACCTGGACCGCTCCATCGATTTCTATACCCGTTTGCTGGGCATGAATCTGTTGCGGCGCCAGGATTACCCGGAAGGGCGCTTCACCCTGGCTTTCGTCGGCTATGGCGCCGAGTCGGCCAATGCGGTCATCGAGCTGACCCACAATTGGGACACCGAGGCCTATGACCTGGGCAACGGCTTCGGCCACGTTGCCCTGGGCGTGCCCGATATTTACGCCGCCTGCGACACCTTGGCCGCCAACGGCGCCAAGATCACCCGCGCGCCCGGGCCGATGAAGCATGGTTCGACCGTGATCGCCTTTGTCGAAGACCCCGACGGCTACAAAATCGAGCTGATCCAGCACAAGGGATGACCATGGCCTTGGAGATGCTCACCGTCGGCCCGACGTCGGAACGGCCGCCGTTGCTGTTCGTCCACGGCTCGTTCTGCGGGGCGTGGATTTGGGCCGAGCATTTCCTGCCCTATTTCGCCGAGGCGGGATGGCAGTGCGCCGCGGTGTCGCTGCGCGGTCACGGCGGCAGCGACGGCCGCGATGCGCTGGATAGCCATAGTCTGGCGGACTACACCGCCGACGTGGTCGAGGTGGCCCAAAGCCTGGGGCGGGCGCCGGTGCTGATCGGCCATTCCCTGGGCGGCATGGTGGCGCAACGCGCGGCCTGCCGCACGGGGGTGGCAGGGCTGGCGCTGCTGGCCGCCGTCGGTCCCGGCGGCATCGGCTCGGCGTTCACCCACATGTCGCTGCGCCATCCCAGCCTGCTTTGGCAGTTGGGGCGTTTGCAGACGCTGGGGCCCGAGGCGGTGGATTACGAGGTGGTGCGGCGCGGCCTGTTTTCCGACGATTTCCCGCCCGAGCAAGCCTATGCCTATGTTCCGCGCTTTCAGCGCGAGAGCCAGCTGGCCACCAACGAATTGCTGATGCCGCAGTGGTTTCATCTGATGCCGCGCCCGGCGATTCCGGCGCTGGTGCTGGGCGGCAGCCGGGATGCCTTCATCCCCTATGGCGACCTTGCCCTGGCCGCCACCTATTGGGCGGCCGACATGAAAGTCGTCGACGGCATGCCCCACGTGATGATGCTGGACACCACGTGGAAGCAGGCCGCCGACCCGTTGTCAGGCTGGCTGAACCAGCGTTTCACCGGCCGATAGCACCGCCTCGACCTCGGCCAGCCAGCCGGGCAGGGCGGCACGGGCGCGGTCGCTGTAAAGCTTCTTGC
>DATGXU010000189.1:0-7355 GCA_035298685.1 Magnetospirillum sp.
CGACGACGTGGAGATCCGCCTGCGCACCGCCACCGGACGGCCTTTCTGGGCGCAGGTGTCCATGATGCCGTTCGAGCAGGACGGGCCGGCGGTGCTGATCGCCTGCAACGACATCACCGCCCGCAAGGCGGCGGAAACCGCGTTGCAGGATCAGCTGGCGCTGCACCAGACGGTGATCGACACCATCCCCAACCCGATCTTCTATCGCGACACCCACGGACGCTATCTGGGCTGCAACCGCGCCTTCGTCGAGGGTGTGGGACTGCCGCGCGACCGCATCATCGGCAGCACGCTGGGCGCGCTGGGCGCCGACGAGGAACTGACCAGCGAAAGCCGGCATTCCGACCGCCAGCTGATCGACGGCGCCAAGCGGCAGGATGTGTATGAAACCACCGTGCGCCATCCCGGCGGCTGGTCCATGCGCGCCCTGGTCCACAAGGCGGCGTTCCACAACGCCGAAGGCCGGGTGGCGGGCGTGGTCGGCTGCGCCACCGACATCACCGACCGCATCGCCGTCGAGGAGCAGCTGACCCGGGCACGCGACCAGGCCGAGGCGGCCAATCGCGCCAAATCGGAATTCCTGGCGGTGATCAGCCACGAAATCCGCACGCCCATGAACGGCATCCTGGGCATGGCCCATCTGCTGCTGGGCACGGCGCTGGATTCGGTGCAGCGCGACTATGCCGCCACCATCCATTCCTCGGGCGAGGCGCTGCTGACCATCCTCAACGACATCCTGGAATTCTCGCGCCTGGAATCCGGCCGCACCCAGGTCGAGAACGAACCCTTCGACCCGGTGCAGTGCCTGTACGACGTGGTCGCCCTGATCAACCCGCGGGCACAGGAAAAGGGTATCGATCTGTCGCTGGACATCGCTGCCGGGCTGCCGCGGTTGCTGACCGGCGATGCTGCGCGGCTGCGGCAGGTGCTGCTGAACCTGGTGGGCAACGCAGTCAAGTTCACCAACCGGGGCGGCGTGTCGGTGTCGGTGTTCCTGCTGGGCCGCCGCGACGGCCACCTGCAGGTGCGTTTCGACGTGCGCGACACCGGCATCGGCATCGCCCCCGAGGCGCATCCGCGCCTGTTCACCTCGTTCAGCCAGGCGGATTCGTCCATCTGGCGCCGCTTCGGCGGCACCGGGCTGGGGCTGGCCATTTCCAAGCGCCTGGTCGAGCTGATGGGCGGCGACATCGGCGTCGACAGCGAGGTCGGGCGCGGCTCGCGCTTCTGGTTCAGCCTGCCCTTCGGCGAGGCCACGCAACCACCCGACGAGCAACAGCCGCCGTCGCGTGCCGGACGGCCGCTGTCGGTGCTGTTGGCCGAGGACAATCCGGTCAACCGCACGGTGGCGGAACGGGTGCTGGCCAACGCCGGCCACCGGGTGGTCGCCGTGACCGACGGCACCCAGGCGGTGGCGGCGGTGCAGGGCGAAGCCTTCGACGTGGTGCTGATGGACATCCACATGCCGGAAATGGACGGTTTCGAAGCCACCCGCCGCATCCGCGCGCTTCCGGGGGCCTGCGCCCGGCTGCCCATCTACGCCCTTACCGCCAACGTGCTGGCCGACGACCCCGAACGGTGCGTTCAGGCCGGCATGACCGGCTATATCCCCAAGCCGTTCAAGCCCGATGAACTGTTGTCCTTGCTGGCCGACCTGTCAGAAAACAAGAAAAACTAAATGCGCAACAACCATTAAGTGTCAGCCTTGTTGCCATAGACCTTGCTGCCCGGGTCAAATGGTGCATTCTTAATGGATCGTGCCGCAATCTTCTGTTGCTGGAGCGTCGGCCATGTCCACCTTGCTGAACAATCTCAAGATAACCAGGAAGCTGCTGGGTGCCTTCGGCCTGTTGCTGCTGGTGACCCTGACCCTGGCCGGCTTCGCGCTGACCGGTGTGCGCACGGTGAACGGCGCCAGCAGCGACATCGTCGAGAATTGGCTGCCCAGCTTGCAGAAGGCCGGCGAGATCGCCACCCTGCTGACCGACCACCGGCGGATCATCTTCGCCCATGTCATTTCGACCGACAACGCCGACATGGACCGCTACGAAAAGGAACTGGCCGAGACCACGGCCCAACTGGCCAAGGCGCTGCGCGACTACGAGCCCATGATCATCCTGGACGAGGAACGCCGCCTGCACGGCCAGATCACCAAGGCGGTCAAGGTGTACCTGTCGGAAGCCGAGAAGGTCATCATTTTGTCGCGGCGTAACGAGAACGACCAGGCGCGCGAGGTCTTGCTGGGCGAAAGCCGCACCGCCTTCTATGCGGCCAAGTCCGACGCCGCCAGGCTGGTGCAAGTGAACGCCGACGAAGCCGCGCGGCTGCAGCGCAGCGCCACCTCGGTCTACTGGAACACCCTGATCGTGGTGTCGCTGTCCGCTGCCCTGGCGGTGGTGCTGACGGTGGTTTTCGCCTGGGGCCTGCGCGCCGCGATCGCGCGGCCGATCACCGACATTTCCGACGCCATGAGCAAGCTGGCCGATGGCGACAAGGCGGTCGCCATTCCCGGCACCGACCGCGGCGACGAGCTGGGCGGCATGGCCCAGGCCGTGCAAGTGTTCAAGGACAACATGATCCGCGCCGACCAGATGACGGCGGAACAGGAACGGCAGCGGGCGGCGCGCGAACGCCGCGCACAAACGATCGAGCGCCTGACCGGCGAGTTCCAGCAGGCGGTGGGCGGGCTGCTGCAGGCCATCACCTCCACCGCTTCGACCATGGAAACCACCGCCGGCGGCATGTCGGCCAACGCCGCACAGACCAACCAGCAGGCCATCACCGTGGCATCCGCCACCGAGCAGGCCTCCAGCAGTGTCCAGACGGTGGCCACCGCCGCCGACGAACTGAGCGCCTCGATCCAGGAAATCGGCCGCCAGGTGGAACAATCGTCGCGCATCGCCAGCGCCACGGCGGACGAGGCGCGGCGCACCGACGAAACCGTCAAGACCCTGGCCGAGGCCTCGGCGCGCATCGGCGAAGTGGTGTCGCTGATCAACGACATCGCCAGCCAGACCAACCTGTTGGCCTTGAACGCCACCATCGAGGCCGCCCGCGCCGGCGAGGCGGGCAAGGGGTTCGCCGTGGTCGCCGGCGAGGTCAAGGGGCTGGCCAACCAGACCGCGCGGGCGACCGAGGAGATCGGCGCCCAGATCAACGCGGTGCAGGCGGCGACCCGGCAGGCGGTCGGCGCCATCGGCTCGATCGTCAGCCGCATCGACGAGATGACCGAGATCGCCGCCGCCATTGCCGCGGCGGTCGAGCAGCAATCAAGCGCCACCAACGAAATCGCCCGCAACGCGCAACAAGCCGCGTCGGGCACGCAAGACGTGGCCACCGCCATCACCGGCGTCACCCAGGCGGCGGCGGAAACCGGCGAGGCCGCCGGCCAGGTGCTGGAAGCGGCCAAGGCCCTGAACGGTCAGGCCGACGGCCTGCGCACCAGCATCACCGGGTTCCTCGACGGCGTGCGGGCGGCGTGACCGGCCTGGGCCGGTGGCGCCGCGACCGGCGCAAGGCCAGCGCCAGGCCCAGCACCGCCAGCGCCAACACCGCCGACAGGCCCGACAATGCCAGGATGATGCGGCGCAGCCGATCCACGCGGCGATCGTGCTCGGCCAGCGCGTCGCCGATGCGCCGGTCCTGCTGCGCCATGAAGCTTTCCATGGTCAGGCGCAGGCGCTCGGCCTGCCCCTCCATGTCGGCGCGCAGCCGTTCCGCCTCCTCGCGCGCGCTTTGCGGTTCGGCGGCGATCACGGCCGAACCCGGCACCAGGATCATCAGCGAAAGAACCACCGTCAGCACCGCACGCATGCCACCCCCGCGCCAACAATGATCGATGGTAGCTTCCCGGCACATAAGCGGCAATCTTTGGGCGTAGACGGGCATTGACATAGACCCGGTCGCCCAGGCCACGAACCATTTGGCATATTTCGCCACACCGTCGAATGCGTCAGGGTGCGGGGATGGACGAAGGTTCCATCGAACCGTCGAGGCCATATAATAAATATTTCACGCCCGTTTCACCGCCCCCGGGGCTATACGATCCCTCATGTTGGCGCGATCCATGACCGAAACAAAAACAACGCCCGATGACGGAAAGCTTGCGGCAGGCTCCGGCCGCCGTGTGCTGGTCATCCATAACCCCACGGCCGGACGTCGGCGGGGCAAGCGGCTGAACGACATCATCGCCCTGCTGCGCGCCAAGGGCTGCGTCGTCAACGAACGCAAGACCACCCAGCGCGGCGACGCCGAAGAATTCGCCCGTTCCGTTACCGCCGCCGAATGCGACGTCATTGTCGCCGCCGGCGGCGACGGCACCGTCAACGAGGTGGTCAACGGAATGGTCGAGGTGGCCGACCGGCCCCAACTGGCGGTGCTGCCGCTGGGGACCGCCAACGTGCTGGCGCTCGAGATCGGCCTGGACCCCAAGGATGACGAGCAGGTGGCCGAAACCATCGCCGCCGGGCCTGTCCGGACCGTGCATCTGGGCCTCGCCAATGGCCGCCATTTCGTGCTGATGGCCGGTGCCGGCCTGGATGCCCATGTGGTGGAAGGAATCAGCGGGGCGCTGAAACGCCGTGCCGGCAAGCTGGCCTATGTGGTGGAAGGCGTGCGCCAGGCGTTCGACTACGATTTTCCCGCCCTGACCATCCGCGCCAACGGCCAGACCTACGAAGGTTGCATGGCGGTGGCCTGCAACGGCCGCTATTACGGCGGCCCCTTCGTCGCCGCCCCCGAGGCGCGGCTGGACAGCCCCAGCCTCGAGGTCTGCGTTCTGCCCAAGAGCGGCGTCGGCGGCATGGTTCGTTACGGCTTGGCGCTTCCCATGAACAAGCTGGCGGAACTGCCCGAAGTGCAGATGTTTTCCGCCGACAGCATCACCATCCTGGGGCCGCGCGGCGCGCCGCTACAAGGCGACGGCGACATCGTCGCCCGTCTGCCGGCGGAAGTCAGTATCGCCCGCGAAACGGTCCAGCTGGTGGTGCCGGGATGATCACCCCAGCGCCTTGACCAGCCGCAGGGTTTCTTCCCCAAAGCCTTGGCGGGCGTAAAAGGCGCGACCGCGGCCGTTGCTGGCGAACACGTCCAGACACAACAGCGCGTGGCCGCGGGCACTGCTCCAATCCTCGGCGGCCGCCATCAGCGCCTTGGCGACGCCGCTGCCTTCGGCCCGTTCCGTAACCGCAAGCAACGAAATATAGCCGCAGTGGCGATGGTTCACGGGATCGACCGCCGGCTCCACATGAACGAAGCCCAGCCGCTCGCCGTCGCTGCCGTGGGCCACGAAACCCTGGCTGCCCGGCACCGCCAGGCAGGTCAGCATGAATTCGTTCTGAAAGCGGTCTATTTCCGCGTCGTCGCGCCAATCCATGCGCGCCACGCCGGCAAGCCGGGGCGCCATACCCAGGATGAAGTCGCGGTCGGCCGCCTGGGCGGGATGGATGGTGAACGTCACCACGCCCTTATTCCCCGTAATGCGCCGCGCAATTGGGCGTCTCGAACACCGTCACCCGCACCAGCCGCGCGGTGCCGCCCGAACGGTCGCGCACCGGCTGCGACAGCTTGATGTACCAATGCCGGGCCAGACATTCGGCGGTGGGCTGGAACGGCACCACCGTCAGCTTGGTGCCCAGCCGGGTATGGGTGGTGGTCACCTCGCCCTCGGCCCGCACGGCGGCTTCCAGATCGGCCAGCCACAAGCCGCCATCGGCTTCGGCGGGGGCGAACATGGCCAGCAGCTCGCGATCGGCCAGGGCGGCGATGAAACCATGGTCGCACGGCACGTCGATGGCCTTGACCATCTCTTCCTTGAGGAAGCCGAAATCCACCACCATGTCGGTCTGTTCGCCGTCATGGTGCAGGTCCACCGCCTCGCACACCGCTTCGATACCGTAACGATGTCCGTGCACATGCCGGCATTTCGAGCCGTGGGTCATGATGCGGTGGCCGGCATCGATCTCGATGCGGCGGGAAACGCGATAGGGCGCCGTCATGGCGGAAGAACCTTATGGAATGCCGAGGATTTTGTGGGCCTGCAGGCTGAGCCGCCAGCGCGGATGCGTCAAGCAATACTCGACGCAGGCCCGGGTGGCGGCAACGCGGTCGCCGCCGTCCAGCGGCTGCAGGAAATGGTGGCGGAAGGCCAGCCCCGCCAGCGCGGCGGGGTCAACGCCCGCCTGCGGCCACACCAGCTTCAACTCGTCACCGACGGTCACCACCAGCGTGGTGCCGGCCTTGGGGCTGACACAGACCCAATCGACGCCGGCGGGCAACGGCCGGGTGCCGTTCGTTTCGATGGCGACTTCAAAGCCGCGCCGGTGCAGGGCGTCGATCAGCGCGGCGTCCAGTTGCAGCGTCGGCTCGCCGCCGGTGCACACCACATACGGCGACCCGCCGCCCGGCCACAGCGCCGCCGCCGCGTCGGCCAATGTTTCGGCATCGGCATATTTGTCGCCGCCGACGAAATCGGTGTCGCAGAAACGGCACTGCGCGTCCGCCCGGTCCTCTTCACGCCCGCTCCACAGATTGCAGCCGGCGAAGCGCAGGAAGACGGCGGCGCGGCCCGCCTGCCCGCCTTCGCCCTGCAGCGTGTAGAAGAGTTCCTTGACGGTGTAGCTCATGCCCAGCCGGCGCTTAGTGGTCGCTGCCGTGCAGGATCTGGCCGGCGATGCCGGTGTCGTAGTTCTGGCCCTCGACGGTCAGCGTCACCGCATAGGGGAAGCTGCCGCGGATCAGGCCCTTGCGCTCCAGCGCCGCCCAGGCCGCCGGGTTCGACAGGCCGGTGGCGTCCTTGGTCATCACCACCTTGGCGCCCACGTGGAAGTGGTTGCCGTGCGGCTGCGGCAGGCTGGTCAGCACCTTCTCGCCCGATTCGGTGATCTGCGAGGTTTCGGGCGACTTGGCCAGTTCCTGGAACAGCACCAGGGTCTTGGCCTGCAGCGGGTTCAGCTTCAGCGGATTGATCTTGGGCGGCATGGAAGACTCCAGTTCGGGTGCCCGGGGATATACGCCCGAGGCCGGGAAACTCAAGACTTTTTCAGCCACGCGGCGCCCGCGCCCAGTCGCCGCGCACGGCCTGGACGACGGCCAGCGCGGCGATGGCGGCGGTTTCGGCGCGCAGGATGCGCGGCCCCAACCCCACCGGGCGGGCAAAGGGCAGGCGGGAAAGCTGTGCGCGCTCTTCCGGGGCGAAGCCGCCTTCGGGTCCCACCAGCACCGCCATCGGGCCTGCGGGCAAGCCGGCCAACACCTGGGCCAGCGGCGCGCCGCCGCCCGATTCGTCGAGGTAGAGGATGGTGCGCGCGGCGTCCCAACCGGCCAGCACCTTGTCCAGCGGCGCCGGCTCGAACACC
>DATGXU010000190.1:0-3965 GCA_035298685.1 Magnetospirillum sp.
GGGCGATGGGCGCCACCCGCGCCGGGTCCGCGGTCGCGGCCACCACCATGTCGAAGGGGCGAGCCGCCAGCATGGCCAGGGCGGCGTCGTCGCGCGTCGAGACGAAGACGCGGTGACCCAGGGATTTGAGGTGCCGGTCCACGTCGGCGGCGCCTTCACCCATCAGCAGAATGTCGAAGCTGAGCGTGCCGGGCTTGTCGCCGTGGCGGCCGTGGGCGAGCACCCGGCGAATGGCGCGGTTCAGCGCCGCCTCGGTGATCGGCTTGGCGACGTGCGCATCCATGCCGACGGCATGGCAAGCGTCGATGTCGGCGCGCATGGCGTTGGCGGTCAGCGCGACGATCGGCACCTGGCCCAAGGGGGCGGGCAGGGCGCGAATGCGCCGGGTCGCCTCAAGCCCGTCCACCTCGGGCATGCGTAAATCCATCAGAATCAGGTCGAAACCGCCCTGGGCGGCCAGCCGAACCGCCTCGGCGCCGTCGACCGCCGTGGTGACGGCGTGGCCGGACTTGTTCAGATAGGCCTGGGCCACCTCGCGGTTGATCGCGTTGTCCTCGGCCAGCAGGATCGACAGCGGTTCGATCGCCTGGGCGGGTTCGGACGGCGATTCCGCCACCGGATCGGCCGGGGTGAAGGTCAGGCTGACATAAAATCGGCTGCCCGCCCCCGGGGTGCTGTCGAAGCCGATGGTGCCGCCCATGCCCTCGACCAGTTTCTTGCAAATCACCAGCCCCAGCCCGGTGCCGCCGAAGCGCCGGTTGATCGAGGCGTCCGCCTGGCCGAAGGTCTGGAAGATGCGCGCCTGCTGGGCGTCGTCCATGCCGATGCCGGTGTCGGTCACGACGATGTCCACGCGGACGGTGTTGTCCGGGGCGATGCCGGTCGCCTGGGCGCGCAGGGTGACGGAGCCGGCCTCGGTGAACTTGACGGCGTTTCCGGCCAGGTTGAACAGGATTTGGCGCAGGCGGGCGGAATCGCCGCTGACCCATTCGGGCAGGCCGCTGTCCAGGTCCAGCGTCAGCCCGATGCCCTTTTCCCGCGCCCGCGCCGCCATCAGGGTGGCGACGCCTTCGATGGTTCGTCCCAGGGGGAATGGCTTTTTCTCGAATTCGACGCGGCCGGATTCCAGCTTCGAGATATCCAGGATGTCGTCCAGGATGGTCAGCAGCCCCTCGGCCGATTGGCAGGCGGTTTCCAGGCGGCGGCGGTCGCCGTCGCTGAGGTCGCTGTCCAGCACCAGCCGCACCATGCCCAGCACGCCGCTGACGGGAGTGCGGATTTCGTGGCTCATCACCGCCAGGAAGTCCGCCTTGGCGCGGCTTCCGGCCTCGGCGGCTTCCTTGGCCTCCAGCAGGTCCTGGTTGGTGCGGCGCTCGCGCTCGACCAGCAGGTATTCCTCGCGCCGCATGCGGTTGAACTGCGTGCGTGCCACCGCCCCCACCACATAGGCGACCAGCGTCAGCAGCACGATGATCAGCAGATCCTGGGGCGTCTCGGGCTGCGGTCGCGCCACCCCCCAGAAGATCAGGCTGATCCCCGGCGCGAATGCCGAGATGGTGGCCGCCGCGCGAAAGCTGCCGGGCAGCAGGATCAAGAGCGAAATGGCGATCAGCGGCAGCAGCACGCCGCCGTGCCGCAACAGCACCGGATGGTCGAAGATCAGCGCGTTCAGCGTGAAGAAGGCATATTGCTGGGCATAGGTGATGAACGTCACCCGGCGAATGTCGCCGCCATGTCTCAGCAGGGCCAGGGTGGCGACGCAGACCAGGGCGATCAGCAGCCGATCACCCAGGAACCAGGGCAGCCGGTCGGCGCCCACCGTCAGCACGTCCATCGGGGCGAAGCCCACGCTGGTCATGGTGGTGGCGATGATGCACAGGCGGGCGACGCCCAGCGTGCGCGGGGCCAGGGTGGCGGCGAAGGTCTGTTCCCGGGCGGCGTCGGTGAATTCGCCGGTCCACGAAAAGTCCGAGGCGGGCACGCTCATGGGGATAGTCGCCAGTGGGATGCCGTATTCAGGCAACCCTGGCGCACGATTGGAGCGGCGTCAACGTGCACTTGCCGCCCCGCGCCCTCAGTGCAGCGGATAGGCCGCCTGGATCACCGAAACATAGATGGCGGCCAGGATGGCGGTGGTGATGACGCCGCTGATGTTGGCCCCCAGCGCCTGGGGCATGACGATGACGTCGCGCCCGGCTTTCGACACTTCCTTTTGCGCCACCTTGGCGGTGGTGGGAACGCAGCTGACGGCGGCGATGCCGATCACCGGGTTGAACTTGCGGCCCGACAGGAAATACAGCGCATAGCCGCCCAGGATGCCGCCGATGCCCGACAGCAGCAGCGCCAGCATGCCCAGCAGCAGCAGGATCAGCACCTGGGGGTCGAGGATCAGCCGCGCCTCGCACAGCACGCCCAGCAGCAGGCCCAGGAAGAAGGTGCCGCCGTACAGGAACACGCCGCTCAGCAGGTCGATGAAGGGCAGCAGGCCGCTCTCGCGGATCACCACGCCCAGGAACAGGCACAGGATCAGCGGCGCCGCCACCGGGAACAGCAGCGACAGCAGGATGCACATGACCACGGCGAAGGCCATCTTCTGCGCCGAGGAAATGGGCTTGGCCGCCTTGGGCGGCGGCATGGGCAGCGCGCGCAGCCGCTTGGGCACCATCAGCCGGATCAGATAGGGGTAACCGCCATAGGTCAGGCCCAGATACAGATAGGCGACCACGGTGATGGGCACGAACAATTCGCGCGCCAGCGCCAGCGAGGTGAACAGCACCATGGGGCCGTCGGCGCCGCCGATGATCGCCACCGACGCCGCCTGACCGGGCGTCAGGCCGAAGGCGATGGCGATGGGATAGGTGAGCACGGTGCCCAACTCGCCGAACAGCGCCAGGAACATGCTTTGGAACGGCCGCGCCATCACATAGCCCACGTCCAGCAGCACGCCGATGCCCAGGAACACCATGCAGGCGATCAGGCCGTTGCTGAAGGTGAAGGTATAGATGGGCTGCAGCCAGTTGATCTGCAGGATGTTCATCAGCGCCGTGGTCTGGGCGGCGTCGTTGGCCCCGGCCAGGGCGTCGACGAAGATCTGGTTGGGGCCGGCGCGCAGCCACGTCCCTTCGGGGATGAACATCACGGCGGCGTTGATGGTCGCCATGCCCAGGCCCATGGGAATCATCAGCAGGGCTTCCAGCACACCTTTCTTGCCCAGGTAGATCAGCACCACCCCCAGCACGATCAGCGCCAGACGCATGATCAGGATCGAAGGCTCGGCCGCCGCCAGGGTGGCGATTCCCTGGAACAGGTCAAGGATGTGCAGGCGTTCCATGGCGCGCAGTCTCCGCCTTAGCCGATGGTCAGCAGAACGGCCCCGGTCTCGACCGCGTCGCCGGGCTTGACGGCGATGCTGGTGACCGTGCCGCCGCGATGGGCGTAGACCGGGGTCTTCATCTTCATGGCCTCGACGACGACGATCTTGTCGCCCTCGGCCACGCTTTGGCCCACGGCGACGTCCACCGAATCCACCACGCCGCCCAGCGGGCAGATCTCGGCGCCGGCACCAGCCGCGGCCTGGGGCGCGGCGGCCGGCTTGGGCGGCGGCGGCGGGGCGGCCAGCGGACCCGAGGTGGCCACGTTGGTGGGGGCGCCGGTGCCGGCGATGGACGGATAGGCCGGGGCGGTCTGGCCGGTTTCGGTCAGTTCCTCGACCGTCACGTCGTAGACTTTGCCCTCGACGGTGATCCGGAGCTTTTTATGCATGGCGCGGTCCTTCGCGGGGATGGTTCAGCGGTGGGACGGATGGTGCGAGCCGTGCTGGGCCAGCCGGCCCTCGGTGGACCAGATGCGGCCCGAATTGGCTGCGCCGATGTGCAATATGCGGTGCGCGCCGACCATGGCGTGGGCGGCGGCGGCGATGGCGACCAGATGATGGGCGGGAATGCCGCCGGCCAGTGCCGCGGCGG
>DATGXU010000191.1:0-9142 GCA_035298685.1 Magnetospirillum sp.
GTCACCGGCGGCGTGGGCGGCGTGATGATCGGCGCCTCGGCGACGGGCGCCGGTTCGGGGGCCGGAGGCGGCACCGGCGCCGGCTCGGGCACCACGGCGGCGGGGGCCGACGCCTGAAGGTGCGAGCCGCACAGCTTGTCGGTCTTGATGCGGCCTTCCTCGACCCGGCCATCCACCCGCACCGCCATGCCGACGATGTCGGACGGACCCAGCAGCGCCAGCGGATCGACCAGTTCGGGGCCGACGCGGCCCAAAAGCGCGTTGCCCTCGCCAAACAACTCGGGCAGCGGCAGCCACTGTTCCTCGGTGTGCCAATCGCGGTCGGCGCCCAGGCTGGTCTTGCTGTTGATGCGGGTCAGCCGCATCTGGCCGTGACCGGGGCTGGTGCCGCCCAGGCCCACGATCTTCAGGCTGGCCTGGCCGGGGGTCTCGCCAATGATCTCGACCTTGATGGGCATCTCAGGCTCCCGTGCTGACAAGTTGGGGGGCGCCAAGGCTGGCGCCGGCAATGACGTTCAAAATCTGCCCCAGACGCTCGTTCTGTTCCGGCGAGATCTCGCTGCCGGCGGCGTGGCCGGCATTGGCGATGGCGGTGGCGCGGAAGGCCTCGAACCAATCCATGATGAAGATGCCCGAATAGGGCAGCGGATTGACGTCGATGGTGGGCAGCGTGCCGGGAATGATCGGCTGCGGCGGCCGGAACACCGTGCGGCCGGGCACCACCGAGGCGGGGCGCTGGGCCGGTTCGACCTCGGACAGCCCCAGATAATCCACGTAATCGTTGACGATGGTGGTCGCCACCAACACCTGCTGGTCGGCCAGCTTGCTGCGGGTGGCGGCGGCGCGGTTGCTGGCCTTGTGCAGGGACTCCACCAGCTTTTCCTCGAGCCGGAAGCGCATGGCCCCGGTGATCACCTCGTCCACCAGCCCTTGCAGCGCGTCGCTGCCGAGGCCCAGGAAGGCGCGCATCTCGGCGCTTTCCGGCAGCTGGCGCAATTCGCGCAGCCAGTCGCTGATGACCGCCTTGGCGAACAGCGCGGCACGGCCGGTCGGCGCCGAGGCGGTTGTCGCCGGTACCGTGCCGGCGGCGGGGCTGGCCGGGGCGGCGGCGGCGAAGATATCCAGCGAGATCAGCCCGCCCCCGCCGAAGGCCGGCGGCGGCGGCGCGCCGGGCGTGGCGGCCGGTGCCTCCACCGCGTCATCCTCGGCCTTCAGATAAAGCGCGCGCAGATGCTCGGCCGAAGGCTGAAGCGCGCGCAGAACCTCGCCGAACGAGGTGGGGCGCTGGCGCAGCTCATTCAGCACCATGTCCACCAGCCGCTTCTTGCGCTCGACCTCGTCGGCGCCGTCGGCGCGGTAATAGGTGCCCAGTTGGATTTCCACCAGCTCGCGCTGGATATGGTCGACCTGCTCGCCGATGCGGTCCAGCTTGTTGCCCACATGGGCCACCTTGCGCAGATGGGCGACGATGCGGCTCATGCCGCCGTCGTCGCAGCCGATCATGGCGTCCCACGCCGCGCCGGGCTCGGCCACATGGCGCTGAACCATCTTGTTGACGGTGAAGGTGGCGCGCATACGGTCGATGTCGGCCTGAACGTCGGCCTTGACCGCCAGTTCCTGTTCGCCGTCCAGCTCGAAGATGCCCTTGGACATGCCGGGCTTGCGCACCATGAACAGGTTGTCGAAGGCCTTGCCGCCCGACCATTCCTGCACCCAGGCCGCCTTGCCGAAGCGTTCCAGCAGCGCCAGCGTCAGCATGCCGTCCCACTTCATGTCCAGATTGCTTTCGCTCTGGCTCATGCTGTCGCCCAGGCGCTTGTCGAACATGGTCAGCGCCCACAGCAGGCCGGGGGCGCGGCGGGCGCGCTCGGCGGCGGTGGCGCCCTGGGTCGCCTGCACCCAGCTATCCAGCACCGGGCCCAGCGCGGTGATCTCGATCTGCTTGTCGGAGGGGTTGCACAGGATCAGGACGTTCATTTCCTGATCGTCGGTGTAGCGTTCGAACAGATAGGCCACCTTGCCGCGCAGCAGCAGGGTTCCGACCGGGTCCGAGCCTTCGTCGGCCGCCGCCGCCTGGGCCACGCTGGTCAGGCCCATGCGGCCGCGATAGCCGGGAAAGTCCAGCAGGTCCAGCTCTTCCAACAGATCCACGCGCGGCGGCTCGGCCAGCACGAACACCATTTCCTTGGTCAGCGCCGCCAACAGCGACCGCTGCAGCTTGACCTCGGCCAAAGGCTGGCCGTCGACCACCGGCAACACCGCCACCAGATCGGTGACGTCGGTGCCGAAGCGCACGCGCACCGCATCCACGTTCATGATGGAATTGGTCTGCACATAGCCGTCGACCGACTTTTCCACCAGGGTCGAGGTCGGCGCGTGAACCTCGGAAGCGAAGGACAGGCTTTGCAGCACCCCGCGCAGCCTGGCATAGGCGTCGGTGAACTCGGGCAGCTCGCCCCACACCAGGGCGAACAGGCGGGCGCGGTCCTGCGGCAGCAGATAGGGCGCCAGACCGATGGCGGTGGGCCAGAACACGCCGGCCAGCGGCTCGTTGGACTTGCGGAAGCGGCGGTCGAAATAGTCGGCCAGATCGACCACGTCGTCCTCGTCCATGCCACCGGTGGGCTTGGGCTGGCGACGCGCCTCCAGGTCCTTCAGGCGGTCGCGGATGGTTTCCGGGGAAATATCGAAGCTGGCGCGTTCGCGGTCGAAATCCAGGAAAAAGCTGTTGCCCAGGATCTTGACCATGTCCGCTTCGTTCAGCAGCGACAGCAGTACCGGATAGCCCCGGGTGGTTGTCTGCGGCTTGCGGGTGAAGCGGGTGACCAGACCGGTGGCTTCCTTGCCGCCGCCGGGCGGATTGATGTGGTCGATGAAGTCCAGCCGCTCGCCGTCCAGCACGGTTTCCAACCGGCCGTTGTCGCCGCGCGCCAGCGACGAGATCAGATAGGACTTGCCGGCCTGGGACAGACCGAAGAAACCGGCCGACATGGGCCGCCGGGCAGCCTGGCCCAGGCGGCGGGCCAGATTGCGGCTGCGGCGCAGGCGCTCGATCAGGCCGTCGGCATCGCGGTCCAACCGCTGGGCGCCGGGACGCACGTCGGCCACCCATTGGATCGCCTGCCCGGCCCCCTGGTACAGGCCCTGGCACCGCTTGGAAAGGATTTCGGGAGTCCTGCTCACGTCTTGTCTCCTCAGCGAACGATGCTGCCGGTGTCGAGCCAGTAGCTGTTTTCGCCGATGCCGGCGTTGTTAAGGGTGTTGAGGCGGATGCGCAGGATGCCGTTGCTCAGCGTGCTGCCGCCCTTTTCCTCGATCCGGGCGATTTCGAGCACGTCGGCGCGGCGGCGCGAGCCGCGCTTCAGCGTCACCTCGAGCACGGCATTGTTGTTGCCGTACAGCCTCTCGGCCGCCTTGTTGTTGTCGGGGGCGAATTCCAGCTGGTACAGCGGGCTGGCCACCCAGCGTTCGGCGGTCAGCTGGCGGAAGCCCAGCATCATCTGGCCGCGCATTTCGAACGAGGTGTCGGGCAACTGATACTGCTGATCGTCCAGATCCACGTCGCGGTAATAGACGTCCACGTCCTTGATGGTGTTGTTGTGGTCCATCAGGCCGATGTGGCGCACCGTCGAGTAGATGCGGAACTGGTTGGCGCGGAAGAAGAAGTTGGGAATGCGCCCCTGCCCCAGCACGCACAGCATGGCCCCCACCGCCGCCGTGGTCTTGGGATCGTCGATGCGGCCCTGGCGGTGGAAGGGATACCAGTTGCCGGTGCGATAATTGTTCATGGGCACGATGCGGTCGGGCGGCAGGGCGCACAGCGCGCGGAACAGCGCCTGGATGCCGGGCAGCCGCGACGGCCGCCCGCTGATCAGCAGCACGTCGCAATCGTATAGATGCACCAGCTCGCACAGCGACTTGATGACGTTGCAGATTTCCATGCGGTCGGTCAGGAACAGCATGTGCAGGCGGTTGAGGTCGATGGTGACCGGCACCGCCATCAGGTCGAAGGGCGCACCGCCCGCCCCCAGCACCGCGCGGACACCGGCGGCGAAGTATTCCAGCACCGCCGCCGACGGCGCCTCGCGCTCGGCCAGGATTTCGGCGATGGTCAGCGTGTGCGCCTCGGCCCCGGTCTGGTAGTTGTAGGCCTCGTATTCCTTGAGGACGCGCAGCGCCAGCGGATACATGATCTGCAGGCCCAATTGCTGGCGCATCACCATGTGCTGGACGATGCCGGCTTCGGCGCCGATCAGTTTGGACAGCAGCGGATCGGGGTCGGCGACGCCGTGGTTGCGCAGGGCGGCGGCGATGGCGGGAACCACCACCTTTTGCAGCACTTCCAGCACGATGTCGTCGCCGGCGATCTTGAAGCCGTCGCGGAACCGCTGTTCCGGCAGGATATAGACGTTGCCGCCGCGACCGTCGTCCAGGGCGTAGTCGTTGATCACCAGATCGGTGGTGCCGCCGCCGATGTCCACCGACGCCACCGTCAGCACGTTGCGCTCGGGGCCGGGGCGGCGGCGGCGCATGACCTGGATGAATTCCTCGGGCCGGCCGCCGAAATGGTTGACGGTTTCCGAGAACAGATAGACCGCCTGGGCGCAGGTGGCTTCGTCCCACTGGGTGTTGAAGCTGGGCAGCGGCGGCCACGCCAGCTCGGCGCCTTCCTTCTCGATGTCCGACTCGGCGGGATGCCAGCCCATGGCCTTCCACACCAGGGCGATGGCCTGGCGCATGCGCTCGCGGAAGATGTCGCGCTCGGGCTTGGGCATGGACGGCGGCACCGTCAGGATGACGCTGCGCAGCTGGCGCGCCACGTTGGCGTGGTTCTGCTTCATGCGCTGGCCGGGGCTGTTCATCTGGCACAGCGCCTGAGTCAGCACCTCGGCCAGCATGAAGGTCATCAGCGACGACCGCGAATAGCGCGGGATCAGGACCTGAAACTGTTCTTCCTCGGGCAGGGTGAACAGGGCGTCGCCCATCTCGTTGATCAGGTCGGCGAAGGGGGCGGCGGTGGCCAGCGGCTCGCTTTCGGCCTTGTTGAAGGCCTGATTGAAGCGCCAGCCGTTCTCGTACCGCTCGTCATCCCACAGATAACGCTTGGGGCTGGACAGGCCGGTGGCCCCCTCGGTGCCGCGACGGCGCGAGGCCAGCCGCGTGGCCTCGGGGCCGATACGGGCGATGGTCGGCCACACGAAGGCGTCGTTGCGGCCGGAATGGCAGGAATGGTCCACCTTGCCGAACACCGCCTCGGCGAATTCGATGCGGCTTTCGAACGGTTCGGCATAGACCTGATGGGGGCGCGACAGATCGCGCAATTCCAGCTCGTAACGGGTGCGCAGGCCGTTGTTTTCCTGCGGATGATCCTCGATCAGGATGCCGCAGGTGCGCGAATTGCCCACGTCCAGCACCATGTCGACCGGAATGGCCTTTTGGATGTGGTCGCGCTGGTTGCTGAGGATGCGCACGCGCGGCAGACGCACGCGGTTGCCCAGCAGCCACAGGATGTTGAGGTAATGAGCGTGCTGATCCAGGAAGCCCAGGCGTTCCTCGACGTCTTCCGGCGAATATTTCAGCCGGGGCGCCGCGTGGTCGTTGTAAAGCTCGGTGATCCAGTCGGCGAACCAGGTCTGTTCGGTGAACCAGTTCATGTCGCCGCTGCGCCATGCCAGCGCGAAATTGGCGCCGCTGCCCACGTCGGTTTCGGTGGGCGCCAGATAGGCGCTGCCCGAGGCGTCGTCGGCGAACACCTTGGTGTCGAAGGCCAGCACCAGCCGGTGGGTGTGGCCGTCAAGGTCTTCGCCCGGACGCAAGGCGACCACGCGGGCGCGCGCCCAGTTCAGCGGACCTTCGGCGAAGCGGCCGGAATGGATGCGCAGGAACGGGATGGGCAGCCAGACGTCTTCCAGCAGGCGCACCGATTCATCCAGCGGCACGTCGCGCAGCTTCTGTTCCGCCACCACCTCGCGGGTGCCGGGATAGAAATAGCGACCGCCGACATCGTCATATTCCGCGCGCAGCATCGAGGTGTTGCTGGTGCTGCGCAGGAACATGCCCGGCATCTCTTTCTTGAGATCCAGGGTCAGGCCGAAGTCCAGGAACTGGACACCGGTCCGCATGATCAGGGTCGCTTCCTCCTCGAAGCGGATCAACTCAGGAAGCATGGTCAGCCCTTCTGGGTTCGAGTTGTCTACTTGACGATTTCCACGAAATAACCGCCGCCGTCGGCGTGCAAGCCCTGGCATTCGGCCTTGCCGTTCCGCCCCTGGCGGCATTCCACCCGCGAGCGGTCGAAAACCTGGCCGTCGTCGCAGCGGGCGTCGGCGGTCTGGTTCAGTTGCAGCTTGCCGCCCTGGATGGCCGCCTCGACCGGGGCCGGGCACTTGGTGCCGTCGCTGCGCAGGATGGTGGCGGTGCCCTTGCCGTCCTTGAAATCGTACTCGACCTCGAGCGGGCGGCCGGTCTGGCTGTCCATCAGGCCGGTGCGCGAGCGCCAATGGCCGTTCAGGAACGCGGTGGAGCCATCCTTCATGGCCTTGTCGGGCAGGGTCAGGGCCGGCGGCGGCTCGGCGCCCGGCTTGCCGGCGGGCGGCGCGTCGGTCTTGCTCGGGGCGTCGGGCTTGGGCGGCACCGGCTGGCCGTCAACCGGCGGCGGATTGCCCGGCGTGCCGGCAGCGGGTGCCTGTGGGTTGGCGGCGCCGTTGGCGGGAACGGAACCCGGCACGGCCGCGCCGGGGACCGCGCCACCGCCGACCGCACCGCCGGGTACGCCCACCTGGGGAACGGCCACGCTGCCGCCGGGCACGGTGACCTGGGGCACACCGAGTTGGGGAACGGTGCCCTGGGGCACGTCCGGCGACGGCACCCGCACATCGGGCAGCGCCCCGCCAAGGCCGGGCAGCGGAACCGGCACCCCACAGCCGCGCAGCCCGAACAGCAACAGCAGCAGAAGCAACAACAGCAGCAGCAGCCACCACCACCAGCGCCGCCACCACGGCGCCGCAGCCACGGCGACGGGCGCCACCGGCGGCACCGGAGCGGCAGCGGGGGCGACGGCGGGGCGCAGGCCCAAATCGCGCACCACGTCGGCCTCGGGCGGGGCGTTCAGGCGGGTGAAGCCCCAAAAGGTCAGCACCGGACGGCCGTCCACCAGATGGACGTGAGATTCGTCGGGCACCTGCATGGCCAGCGGCAGCAGGCGGGCGAACACCTCCATGTCCTGGTTGTTGCCGGCCTGGTTCAGCAGTTCGGCGCTGCGGCGGTTGAAGTCGGCGCGGGCCTGCTGCAACAGCTGGCGGGCGGGGGCGCGCTCGTCCTCGGACGCCGCGTCCCACGGCACCACCGTGCCGCCATGGGGGGCGTACCAATCCACGGTGTCGCCGGCTTCGTTGATCTGCGGCAGCGCCAATAGATCGGCGCGCTCAGGTCCCAGCAGGCGCTTGACCAGCGCACGCAGCTGCGGTGCCGCCGAATGGACCGGGCGGCCGACCGAGCCCAGGGCGTTGTATTCCCGCAATCGACCGGTTCGCAGAAGCAAGCCAGACATTTCTTCCCCTTCACGTTGACGCGGCGGCGGCCTGTCCGCCAAGAGCCGCCAGGGTCTGTTCCAATTGTCCGAGAGCCGCCTTGCGCACGTCCTCGGCCGCCGCCCAGGGCGTCACCGGGCCGTCAGTTGTGGCATGCCCATCGACGCGCGTGCCGTTTTCGTTGATCTGCGGCACCGCCACTACGTCGGCGTGGGGCGCACCCATCATGCCGGTCCCCGCCCCTCACTCGCAGCCGGGCGGAACCGGCGTCTCGCCGCTCGCCTTGCGGATCAGCTCGGGCAATTCGGCGGCCGAGCGCATGGGCAGCACGCGGCCGCCGGTGGCCTGGGCCATGCATTTGCCTTCGCCCAGGCCGTTCACATCGACCACGTTGATGGTCACCTTGGGCTTGGCCGCCTTCAGCGCCCGCGCCGCCGCGCAGGGGTCGCCGCCGCACGAATCCTCGCCGTCAGTCACCACCACCAGGGTCGCCGGCACCGACTGGCCGTCGACGATGTTGCCCGCGCGCTCGATGCCGCGCGCCAGCGGGGTGCCCTGCATGGGGCGGATCGAGTCGAGCAGGGCGGTCAGTCGCGAGCGTTGCGCCGGCGAATAGAACTGATGATTGTCGGCACCCTTGCAATTGCCGAACACCACCAACCCCACATCCATGTCGCGCGGCAGCGTTCCCAGCATGCGGTTGACGGCCGCCTTGGCGGCGGTCAGGCGGTCGTTGCCGGAATTGCCGACCTTGGATTGCAGCTGAGCCGCAGCGGCGCGGTCGCCCGCACGGGCGCGCCGCATCAGCGACTCGATCTCTTCCTGCGACACCCCGGCCTTGAGATGCATGCTGCCCGACGCGTCCAGCAGCAGCACCAGTTCCGGCGCCTCATACTTCTTGCGCGGCGGCGGACACGAGGCGGGCTTGGCCGGCAGCGGCTTGGCGGTCTCGGGCGGCGGCACCGGCTTCTTGGCCGGCGGCTGCTCGGCCGCGGGCTTGGGATGCTCCGGCGGAAGCGCCTTGACCTCGGGCGGTGGCGGCGGCTCGGGCTGGGGGTCGGGCTTGGCGGCAACCTCGCTGGCCGGCGGTTCGGCAACCGGCTTGGCTTCATCGGCGCCCAGCTTCTCGGGTTGCACCGGCGCGTCGGTCTTGCAGGCGCCCAGGCGGCGCCGCAGTTCGTCCTCGGCGGCGGCGATGCGGGCGGTCAGGGCATTTTCCTCGGCCTCGAGCGCCGCCAGCCGGTCGCCGCCGGCCATGTTCAGGCCACCCAGCCGCAAGCCGCCCAACGGCCACAGCCACCACAGCAAGGCCGCCAGCAACAGCAGCGCCGCCAGCAGCGCCAGCAGCCACCACGGGAAACCCGAGCGCCGCCTCGCCACCGGGGCGGCAACAGGGGCGGCGGTGGCGGTAGTGGCGGCGGTCGCGGCGACGGCGGCAACCGCAGCGGCGGCAACCGGAGCCGCCACGGCGGCACGGGCCACCGGCATGGCTTGGCCCCGGCGCCCCCAGCCGACGATGACCGGCTGGCCGTTGACCACATAGACCGCCTCTTCCGGCGGATCGACCACGGCGGCGGCCAGCAGCGCGGCAGCCGGGTCGGCGGACTGGCGGG
>DATGXU010000192.1:0-7645 GCA_035298685.1 Magnetospirillum sp.
CGCCACGCCGCCTCGGCCTCGACCCGGCGGCGCGAGCGGTCAAGCGTCGGGCGCAGTTCGGACTCCTCGGTCACCCAGCCGCCGTCACGGTCGCCATAGACGCCGGTGGTGGACAGATAGCCGGCCCAGCGCAACGGCAACGCCCGCAGCGCCGCCCCGGCCACATCCAGCACGGGATCGCCATGGGCGTCGGGCGGCACCGCCGACAGCACGGCGCCCACTCCCGCCAGCGCGCCCGGCGGCAGCGGATGGTCGCGGTCGAAGGCATAGACCTCTACGCCCGGCAAGTCGGCCGCCTCGCCCGAGCGGGTGGTGCCGGCCACCTGCCAGCCCGCCGCCATCAGCGCCCGGGCGATCACCCGGCCGGAAAATCCCAGACCGAACAGAAAGAAACGGCCGCTCATGTTTCCTCGCTTGCCTTGTCCGCGCGTCCCGTGCATGCCTTGGCGCCGGTTGCCGTCAAACTAATGCCGCAAACTTACGCTTCAAAGGGTTCCATGCGCCGTATTCTTTTTCTGGCCGCCATGGCCGCCGCCGCCCTGCCCGTCCTCCCCGCCCTGGCCGACACCATCGACGGGCCGCAGGAATACCGCGTCTGCCTGACCCTGGCGAAAACCAAGCCCGAGCAGGGTTGGGAAGAGGCACTGACCTGGCAGAGCCTGGGGGGCGGCGAGGCGGCGCGCCATTGCGGCGCGGTGGCGCTGATCGGCATGGGCAAGTACGGCGAGGCCGCCACCCGCCTGGAAACCCTGGCCAACGAAAGCGTGCGCGAGGACGGGGTGCGCGCCGAGATGCTGGCCCAGGCCGGGCAGGCGTGGATGATGTTGGGCAACATGCAGCGCGCCGATTCGGCCCAGCGCGCCGCCCTGGTGCTGTCGCCCGGCAACCCCGACATCCTGTTGGACCAGGCGGTGCTGCTGGCCCAGCTGCATCATTACCGCGAGGCGGTCGAGGCGCTGTCGCAGATCCTGCGCGCCCAGCCCAACCGCATCGAGGCGCTGACCCTGCGCGGCTCGGCCTTCCGCTATCTCGACAACATTCCCGGCGCCGAGGACGACATCGCCACCGCCCTGAAGCTGGACCCCGATTTTCCCGACGCCCTGCTGGAACGCGGCATCCTGCGCCGCATGAAGGGCGACGATTCCGGCGCCCGCGAGGATTGGCTGCGGGCCATCGACCTGGCACCGGAAAGCGGTGCCGCCGACACGGCGCGCGGCAATCTTGAAAAGATGGACGTCAAGCAATAACCATAGGTCATTTGGAATATACATCTTAAATTTCAATCAATCCTCCCGCTTTTCACTTTTGTTAAAGTGAACGCCGCAATTTGATTGTTGATGACAGCGCAAGTCCGCGTCTGTTAGCGTTCGTGACGGTTGGCGACTTTATGGACGGTGAACGACTTGTCCCTTGCCGGTGCGCCCAATTGTCCCGCTCATCCACCCGCGGCATGCATTCGCGGCGCCCACCATCGCCAGCCCATCGCGACGGCCTTCCCCCACCGGGGAGGGCCTTTTTCATTTCCGGTTCCTTGGGGAGAACAGCATGGCCAAGCGTGTCGCCCGAACTGCTAAATCCGAATCCGTGGTCACCTTGTATCCGGCCGAGGCCGAATGGCATCCGCTGGGCCAGGAGGCGCCGCGCGATCAGAGCTATGTGCGCAAGGTGCGCCCGCAAAGCGACGGCCAGCGCCGGCTGATGGACGCGATCGGCCAGCACAATCTGACCCTGGCGCTAGGACCGGCCGGCACCGGCAAGACCTATCTCGCCATCTCGGCGGCGGTCGAGGCGTTCGAGGACGGCCGCGTCTCGCGCATCATCCTGTCGCGCCCGGCGGTGGAAGCGGGGGAATCGCTGGGCTTCCTGCCCGGCGACATGCAAGAGAAGCTGGCCCCCTATCTGCGCCCGCTTTATGACGCGCTGTCCGACCGACTGGGCGGCAAGAAGCTGCGCGCCTGCCTGACCGACGGCACCATCGAGATCGCCCCCATCGCCTTCATGCGCGGGCGCACCCTGAACAACGCCTTCGTCGTCATCGACGAGGCGCAGAACTGCACCTATGGCCAGATCAAGATGCTGCTGACCCGGCTGGGGTGGCATTCCACCATGGTGCTGACCGGCGACCCCGACCAGACCGACCTGCTGCCCGGCCTGTCGGGGCTGGCCGACATCGCCGGCCGGCTGCGCACCCTGCCCGACGTTGCGGTGGTCGACCTGGCCGAAACCGACATCGTGCGCCACCCGCTGGTGGCCAGCATGCTGACGGTGCTGTAGGCCGGCACGAAAGGGCCCCGCTGGCCGAACCCGGCCAACGGGGCCGTCCTTCGTCAGTCAGCCGCGAAGAACGCCCGTGCCATGTCGGCGATCTCGGTCACTGCCGTCGCCAGCAGGCGCTCGCCATGGGCGGGGGTGGCCAGGCTGGGGTCCGAGCCGATGCGGCCGTCGGGGAAACGGGCGCGGAAATCGCCGGCGCCGAAAAAGGCGCCGCGCGGCGCCAGCCGGGGCGACAGCGGCCGGGTGTCGGTGGTTTCCGGATACAGCGCCCAGGTCAGCGCCACCTCGGGCGGGGTGGCGTGGCAGCCCACCGCGTCGCCGTACAATTCGATGGACAACCGTTCGACCTGGGGCAGTTCCCACCAATTGAGCAGACGGGTGCGCAGGTTGGGGCGCGGCGACAGCCGGTCCAGCTCCATCTGGGTTTCGGCGAAGGCGGCCTGGATGGTGGCGACGTTGCCGCCATGGCCGTTGACCAGCAGCACGCGCTCGAAACCGTGCCGGCTGAGCGACAGCAGGCAGTCGCGCAGCAGCGCCATCAGGGTGGACGGCCGCAGCGTCATGCTGCCGGGAAAGTCCATGTGGTGCTGGGCCATGCCCACGGCGATGGTGGGCGCCACCATCACCCCAAGCGCGTCGCCCACCCCCAGCGCCACCGCCTCGGCGCACAGGGCGTCGGTGCCGATCAGGCCGGTGGGACCGTGCTGTTCGGTCGAACCGATGGGTAGGATGATGGCGTTGGATTGCTTCAGATAGGCTTCCACCTGGGGCCAGGTGGCGAGGTGCAGGCGCATGAACGGTCTCCTTCGGACGGCGCCGTTTTCCCATGTCCGACCGGCTGGGGAAAGCACGCGAAAGGCCACGTCTTCCCGCCTTCATAACAGAGTTTTCATTTTACAGGGGACGATATGGCGGCGCATGATCGCCGAGCACTAAATGTTGTGGGAGGGGAACCCATGGACGACATTGACTGCGCCGCCGAGCGGATCGAGGCGTTTACCGCCGGTGCGCTGAAAGCGGTCCTGACCCGCCTTGACGGCCCGTCTTCCTCGGGCATCTGTCAGGAATGCGGCTGCGCCATCGAGGCGGAACGGCTGAAGGCCAATCCCAGCGCCCGCCATTGCCGCGAATGCGCCGACGAGTTGGAACAGGAAAGCCGCCGCGCCCGCATGTGCGGCCCGCGCTGACCGCTTCGGCGGAATAGCCGCCGCCTCTCCTTTCGTCGCCGTGAAAAAGCCCTGGTAAAGGCATACGTTAGGGCCGACACCCTGCGGGAGGTCGGCCATGACCCGCCTGATGATGATCGCGGTGCTGTTGTTGCTGAGCGCGTGCACCACACCGGTGGTGCAAGCCGACGTGACGCGCTTCCACGTGCTGGGGGCCGCGCCCAGCCCAGGCAGCTTCACCATCGTTCCCGACACCACGCAAGTCGGCAGCCTGGAATTCCAGGATTATGCCAGCCAAGTGGCCGAAGCCCTGGCGGCCAAGGGCTGGCGCCCGGTGGCGCCGGGCGGCAAGGCCGATGCGCAGGTCAGTATCCACTGGGGCGTCGGCGCCCCCAACACCGTCACCTGGCAAAGCCCCAGCGCCGTCTATACCGGCTTTGGCTGGGGGCCGCGCACGGCCTGGGGGGCCGGCGGCTGGACCGACCCCTTCCCCTATTGGGAAACCCGCAGCATCACCTATTTCCCGCGCTGGCTGGCGGTCGAGATGGTCGAGAGCGGCGGCACCGGCCGCAAGGTGCTGTTCGAAGGCCGCGCGGTGGCCGAAGGCAAGCGGCGCGAAATCGCCCCCGTCGTCCCCTATCTGGTGCGGGCGCTGTTCACCGGCTTCCCCGGCAGCAGCGGCAGCACGGTGCGGGTGAACGTCCCCATCGAGAACCCGTGAACAGGGCTTGAGTTGGAAGACGGATTAGGGATACACCTTGGTCCATGATCCGTCGGCTGGCTTTGCTGCTTATCGCGTTCTGCCTGATCCTCGGCCCGCCGTCCGGGCCGGCGATGGCCAGCCACGACCACGCCTCGGTCCCGGTTGCGGTTCACCACGCCGTGCATGACGGCGCCGATCTCTCCCATCATTGCGACGACCCGGCGCCCACGGCGGCCAAGTCCGGCGATTGCGCCGCGTGCCCCTGTGCCGTCGGGCTGGCCGCGGCGGCGCCGGTATCCCACGGCGCCCCGGTTCATTTCGCCGCCGAATCAGCCACGGCAGGGCTGATCGACCTGCCATCGGGGCTGAGCGCGCCCCCCACTCTGCGCCCGCCCCGGGCCTGACCTCGCATTTCCCTGTTCCGCGATCTTCCGCGCCGCGCCAAGCGGCGCGACCGAACTCATGCGAGGTTTTCATATCATGATCATGACCCACTACATGGAATTGCTGGCGGTCAACCAGCCCTGGAACCTGATCCTGTTCATGGGCATCCCGGTCGTACTGGCTGAAACGGTGGCCGTCACCGAGCTTTACCTGCTGTACACCCGCCAGTATCAGGGCTGGGTGCGCAACCTGAACCGCACCGCCGGCCTGTTGGTCGGCATCTATTTCGTCGGGGTGTTCGCCTATCTGCTGCAAGGCGCGGTGCTGCCGCTCAGCCAGTCGGGCGGCTGGCGCGGCTGGATCGACGTCGTCGCCGTGGGCTTCTATCTGCTGGGCGTGGTACCGCTGGGCGCCATCGCCCTGTTGGAGGTGGGCGTGCTGGGACGCGGCCACGATGATCACCGCAAGATGCTGACCCACGCGCTGATGGTCGGCGTATTCCTGGTGGTGGCCCACATCGCCATGATCTTCGGCATGATGGACCCCAGCCTGGGCGGCTATCAGGCCCAGCCGGTGGCCATGGAGCAGCACGGCGCCCACGGTCATTGAGAAGGTGAGGAATGCGGCGGGGGGCCAGCCCCCTCGCTCACCTTGCTACGCCGCGGGCTCGTCGCCGGCGGTGGTGGCGGCGGCGACGATCAGGTCGCCGAATTCACGCAGGTAAACCGAGCCCTTGACGGTGCGCTGAACCAGCACCGAGCGGCGATCGGCATCGTCGGTCTTGCGCTTGATCAGGCCCAGTTCGGTCAGGCGGTCAAGGGCGCGGGTGATGGCCGGCTTGGAGACATTGAGGGTTTGGGCCAGACCGCGCACGGTGTGGGGCGGCGGAGTCAGATAGACCGTCAGCAACAGCGCCATCTGGCGCGCCGACAAGTCCGGTCCGTCGCGGCGGACGCTTTCAACGATGGCTCCGCGCCAAAGATCAAGCGCCTGCACTGCCTTGAGCTGAAAACCCATTTCCCCCGGCCCAGTCATTCCGTGGACGAAATCTTTTAGCCTGTCCCAAGCGTCCCGGCAACAACACTTGCGGTCGTTGCCGGGAATTTATTGAAACTCTGCGCACAGCTCTAAAAATTTGGTTCATCACGGAATTGCGGGGACCTTGCCGTCAACGTCATCGCCGGGCTTGCCCCGGCGATCCACGTGTTTCCGCATAAAACTCATTGGAAACAACGGCTTGCGTGTCTGCACGTGGATGCCCGCGTCAAGCGCGGGCATGACGGCGTCCGGGACGGCAATGCGGCGTTTGCCGTCTCCCCGCTAATCCGTGATGACCCAAAAATTTTCTTAACCGCCGAAGCGGCGCACGATCACGGCGTAAAGGGCGCGCAGCGCCATGGCCTCGCCGCCATCGGGGCGGCCGGGGCGCGACGACGGGTTCCAGGCCATGATGTCGAAATGCGCCCACGGAATGCCGGCGCCGACGAATTCCTGCAAGAACAGCGCGGCGGTGATGGCCCCGGCATAGGGACCGTCCGAGACGTTGTTCAGATCGGCGACCTTGCTGTCCAGCATGCGGCGATAGGGCTTGTACAGCGGCAGCCGCCACATGGGATCGGCCTGCACCTCGGCGGCCTGGGCCAGGTCGGCGGCCAGGTCGTCGCTGTTGGTGAACAGCGCCGGCAGCTCGACGCCCAGGGCGGTGCGGGCGGCGCCGGTCAACGTCGCCATGTCGATCAGCAGCCGGGGTTGTTCGCGCGAGGCTTCCCACAGGGCATCGGACAGCACCAGCCGGCCCTCGGCGTCGGTGTTGCCCACCTCGACGGTCACGCCCTTGCGAGTGGACAGCACGTCCAGCGGCCGCATGGCGTCGCCCGACACGGCGTTTTCCACCGCCGGGATCAGCACGCGCAAACGCACCGGCAGCTTGGCCGCCATCACCATCGAGGCCAGACCCAGCACATGGGCGGCGCCGCCCATGTCCTTCTTCATCAGCTTCATGGTCGACGAGGTCTTGATGTCCAAACCGCCGCTGTCGAAGCACACGCCCTTGCCCACCAGGGTCAGCCGCGGCGCCGCCTCGTCGCCCCAGGTCAGGTCGATCAGGCGCGGCTGACGATGGGCGGCGGCGGCGCGGCCGACCGCGTGGATGGCGGGATAATTCTCGGCCAGCAGGCCGTCGCCGACGATCACCCGCACGGCGGCGCCGTGCTGGGCGGCCAAGGCTTCCGCCGCCTGCGCCAGTTCGGCCGGGCCCATGTCGGCGGCCGGGGTGTTGATCAGGTCGCGCACCAGACAAATGGCGTCATAAGTGCGCTCGACCCAGCCGCGATCGGCGGCGTCGGGCCACACCAGCTTGGGCCACGGGCGCTCGGCCCGGGCCTTGTAGCGGCTGAAGGAATAGGTGGCCAGCTGCCACGACAACGCCGCCCAGCAGGCGGCACGCGACGACAGCGGCGCGGCGATGCGGTAGATCCCCGCCGGCAGCTTGCCGGCCACGGCGGCGAAGGCCCAGCAATCGTCTTCGTCGGGCTGGCCCACCAGCACCAGCGACAGCGAGCCATCCACCGCCGGCACCGGACAGACCTGGCCCGGCTCGCCGCGGAAACCGTTGGCCTGGGCCCAGGCGCGCACATAAGACGGCTGCAGCGCCGCCCAGGCGTCGAACTCGCCCTTGGCCACCAAAATCAGATCGACGGCCGCCGCCGCTTCCACCACATGCTCCACCACCGCGTGCTTCCTTCCCGTCCGGATGATCCCAAAAGAATGGCCCAGAGCGCCCAGGTTGGAAAGACCGCCTTGCAGCCAGGGGGCGGCGGGGCGATCATGCCGGCCGGTCCTTCCCGAACGGCAGAGGTTTCCGCATGCCCGCATCCACGACCCTGGTCATCGGCACCAAGCGTATTTCATCCTGGTCGCTGCGCCCATGGCTGGCCGCCAAAATGGCCGGCGTCGAGTTCGACGAAATCCTGATCACCCTGCGCCAGCCGGAGACCAAGGCCGAAATCCTCAAGCATTCGCCGTCGGGCAAGGTGCCCTGCCTGCTGACCGGCTCTCTTGCCATATGGGATTCGCTGGCCATCTGCGAATACCTGGCCGAGCTGCACCCCACCCTGTG
>DATGXU010000193.1:0-20064 GCA_035298685.1 Magnetospirillum sp.
TGTCCGCCCGACAGCGCCTTGGTCACCTGATCCTTGATGTAGCCCTGCCAGCGTTGGGCTTCGCGCCGGGCGAACAGCCAGTGGCTGACATAGGCTAGCACCAGCGCGGCGATCACCATGGTGGCGCCTTCCACCGCCTCCTGGCCGGCGCCCGACAGGCTGACCACGGCGTTCAGCGCCCAGGCGGTGGCGGCGCTGGCCACCAGGGCCAGGGCAACCGCCTGCCAGACCACGCGAACCTTGTCGTCGGCGCCCAGACGCTTCAGATAGGCCACCAAAGCGGTGACCACCAGCATGGCCTCGAAGCCTTCACGCAGCAGAATCAGCAGCGATTGCAGGAAAGCCCCGGCCCAGCCGGCGCCGCTGCTGCCGGCGCGCGCGTCGGCCACTTCGACCAGGCGGCCCTCAAGCCGGCGCCAGGCGGCCTCGACCTCGGGCTTGGCGGCGTTGGCGGTGGCCAGGCCGATGATTGCGGCGAACTGCGATTCCAATTCGGTCTTGGCCGACGGGTCGGCGGCGCCGATATCGGCTTCCAGGCCGCTCTCCTCGAAGACCGAGAAATACAGGTCCGAGAAGGCGTCGGCGGTGTCACCCCCCTTCGCCGGCTCGTATGCCGCGACCAGGGCGTTGCCCTGGGCGACGATGCGGGTGGCGACGGCGCGGTGGTCGATGGCGCCGGCGATGGCGCGGTGGTCGATGGCGCCGCCATCGGCCCACGCCACGCCCGGCAGCAGCAGAACGGCCAGAGCCAGCAGGCGAAGGACGGTGCGGATCATTGGTTCACCTCGAAGACGCCGGGGGCCACCTTGGCTTCGTCCAGGCGGCGGGCCTCGGTGGCGATGGCGTCGCGCAGGGAATGGGAAATGCTTTTCACCGTGCCGGCGTCGTTGGCGGCGATGGCCTTGCGCATGGTCGAGAACTGTTTTTCGATTTCGGCGGCCCGCTTGGCGCTGACGTATTTGCGGATGGCCGCTTCCAGCTTGGAATCCTCGAAATTGCGGAAATAGGCCTCGGTGACGGCCCGCTTGGCGCCCTCGGAATCGCCCTTGGCAAAGCTGGCCTCGGCCGCCTCGACCGCTTTGTTGACGCCGTCGGCCTGGGTTTGCCAATGACCGGACTGCGCCCAGGCGGGCGGCGCGCCCAAGGATAGGGCGAAACCGATCAGCCAGGCGGAAACGGATGTGCGGGAAAGGGGCATGGTCACGGCCTCTGCGGTGGTCTGCTTGCCCATACAAGTAACTATCATTCGCAGCAAATGCGCAAGTGCAATTCGTTCGCAATTGCATGTGGCGGATGGATGATGCCGGACGGCCTTGTCGCTAAGGAAGGAGGGGGGGTATCCGGGTGTCGCGGCGTTTCCCTGGACCCCGGCCGTTTCCGCGATGCGAATGGGGGGGGCAGAAACGACGGTGCCGGTTCAGCGGTCCGGCGACGCGGGGGTGGCGGCGATGCGGCCGACCTCGCCCAGCGGGTGGGGCGATACGAACCCCGCCATGGGCGAAAATGCCACCAGGAAGACGATCGCCAGGGCGTACATGGCGCCCAGAACCAGCAGGCGCAACGCCATCTCGGTCTTGCTGGCTTGGGGCTGATCCTTGTTCTCGCTCATGGCGTCTTGCTCGGACGTAAAAGGTTTCTTCCGTCCGTAGGGTCTTCGCCGTAGCCGGGGGGTGGCTGCGGGCGGGAAACACCCGTACGGATGGGTAGGTGTGTGCGCAGCACAAAAGCCCGTTTGGCGGGGCAGAGTCAAGAAAAACGCACGTGGGGGGATATGCGTATCATGCATGGCACGGGCACGATTTGTCGCGACGGTCGCGCGGGAAATAAAATTATCGCTACGCTTCACGTTGAAGAAAACCGCGCAAAATGATCATTTGCGTAATTGTTCCGGTTGATGTGCACACCGCTAAGCCCTAGCATGAAACCGTGTGGGGGGTTCGGACGTTAAATGCAGTCGATTCGAAAGATCGAGGTGAGCACGGGTGTCTGGTGGGTGGAAGTGCCCGCCATCGACGTGCGAATTTTGTGCGGTTGTCCCGCCGATACCGTCAAACACCTGATGAAGCGCGGCCTGATCGCGCCGACCGAGGTGGACGGGGTGTCGTTCGAAACCGGTCCCAACGTCATCCTGCTGTCCGACGTCATGGTGCAGAACGGCACCTTCGCCAATCTGGGCGAATTCCCCGTGCTGCAAATGCTTTATCGCCAGGGCATGATCGTGCCCGGCCATCCGGGCAATACGGGGCGCAAGCCGCTGATCATCGGCTCGCCGGAACAGGTGCTGGCACAGCTTCAATACATCTATCGCGGCAATTACGGACTGATCAGCGAAGACGAGCTGATCGACGCCGGCGCCACGCCCGAGCAGGCGCGCGAGCGCATGCGGCTGAAGGTCAAATTCGCCTTCGGCCACATCCGCCACCCGTCGGAATTGATCGAAACCCGGGCCATCGAAGGCGAGGCGGTGGAAATCCGCGAGGGCCTGACGGTGCGGCGCCTGCGGCTGAACGTGTTCGCCTTCGGCTTCGGCGACCAGACGGTCACCGTCGATCTGAACCTGCAGCCGTTCGAAACCTACGAATGTCCCTATCCGCTGGGCTTCTATCACATCCCGCGCGAATACTTCGCCGTGGTGCATTCGGGCGAGGGCGACGGCTGGGACATCAATCGCCCCTCGATGGGGTCGGTGCTGATGTTCCAGGGGCGGGTCTATCTGATCGACGCCGGGCCCAACATCCTGCACACGCTTGACGCCCTGGGCATCGGCGTCAACGAGATCGACGGCATCTTCCACACCCATTCCCACGACGACCATTTCGCCGGGCTGACCACGCTGATCCGCGCCGATCATCGGATCAAGTACTACACCACCCCCCAGGTGCGGGCGTCGGTGGCGCGCAAGATGGCGGCGCTGCTGTCGATCGAGGCCTCGGCCTTTGCCGATTACTTCGAGTGCCACGATCTGGTCGAGGATTCCTGGAACGACGTGGACGGGCTCGAGGTGAAGCCGCTGTTCTCGCCCCACCCGGTGGAGACGTCGGTCTTTCTGTTCCGCGCCCTGTGGGAGGGCGGCTTTCGCACCTATGCCCATCTGGCCGACATCTGTCGGCTGAAGGTGCTTGACGGCTTCGTCACCGAGAATCAGGCCGAACCGGGCCTTAGTGCGGCGCTGTATCACCGCATCGTCCAGGACTACGCCATCCCCGCCGACATCAAGAAGGTGGACGTGGGCGGCGGCATGATCCATGGCGACGCCTATGATTTCCGCAACGACACCTCGGGCAAGGTGATCCTGGCCCACACCTCGGCCCGGCACACCATCGCGCAAAAGGCCATCGGTTCGACGGCGTCGTTCGGCACCGTCGACGTGCTGATCCCGTCCAATCACGATTTCATCTGGCGCTCGGCGTACGAGCTGCTGATGGGTTATTTCCCCGACATCGCCCATCATCAGATCCGAGTGCTGCTGAACAACCCGGTGGTGACCTTCAATCCCGGCACCATCCTGGTCAAGGAATGCCAGCCGACGCCGGCCATTTTCCTGCTGCTGTCGGGCAGCGTCGAGGCCATTCACCTGAACGGCGGCGGCCGTTCGGTGCTGTCGGCGGGCGCGATGATCGGTGAATTGTCGGCGCTGTTCGGCTCGTCGGTGCTGGAAACCTATCGCGCCATCGGCTTTGTCCGCGTGCTGGAAATTCCGTGCCTGCTGTATGGCGAGTTCGTCCGCCGCAACAACCTGTCCGCCGAAATCACCCGCATCTTCGAAAACCGCGACTTCCTGCAACGGACGTGGCTGTTCGGCGAGGTGGTGTCCACCCGCACCCTGAACCGCATCGCCAAGGACATGACCCGCCGGCAGTTCGAGGTGGGCGAGACCATCGACATCGGCCCCGAGGCGGTGGCCCTGGTGATTTCGGGCACCATCGCCCGCATCCTGGGCGAGCACGTGGTCGAGCTGCTGGGGGCGGGCGACTTCTTCGGCGAAGAACTGGCCATCTTCTGGACGCCCAGCATGTTCCGCCTGAAGCCGGTCGAAACCACCGAGGTCTTCCTGGTGCCGGCGGCGCTGCTGGCCGGCATACCCTCGGTGCGGTGGAAGCTGTTCGAGACCTCGGGCAAGCGCATGACCTCGATCTTCGAGGGCGAGCACATGGGTCGCGTCATCCTGCAGTGGCACGAGGAATACCGTGTCGACGTGCTGCGCCTGGACACCCAGCACCGCCGCCTGTTCGAACAGGCCAACGCCATCCTTGACGCCGTGGACGCCGGGCGGGGGCTCAGCGAAACCATCTCGCTGCTGGATGCCATGGCGGAATACGCCCGCTATCATTTCGGCGAAGAGGAAGCGCTGATGCTGCGGCACGGCTATCCCGAAACCGAAAGCCATCGCGCGCGCCATGCCCGCCTGATGGAACAACTGGCGGAAATGCGCCAGTACGTGCTGGACAAAGGCACCGCCGACAGCGCCGAGATACTGGGCTTCCTCAAGGACTGGCTGGTCAACCACATCTGCACCGAGGACCGGCGCTACAGCCATTTCCTCAATTCCAAGGGCGTCTATTGATTCCCGCGTCGTGTCGGAGGCCGTGTTGCGTCAGACGTTGATATTCTGGCCAGTCATGGCCCTGATCGCCTGGACGTTCGTGGTGGTGGCCGTGGTTGCCTATCGGCGCTTGCGGGCAGCTTCGTGCGGCGCAGTGACCATTGCCGATTTCACGTGCGGCGAGTCGGATAAGGTCCCGGAGGGCGTGCGCATCGCCAACCGCGCCTTCATGAATCTGGTCGAAATGCCGGTGCTGTTCTATGTGCTGTGCCTGACCGCCTTCGTCACCGGCAACGTCACCGGCGCATTGGTGGCGCTGGCATGGCTCTATGTGGGTCTGCGGGTCGTCCACAGCGTGGTGTACCTGACCTACAACCGGGTCCTGCACCGCTTCCTGGCCTATTTCGCCAGCAATGCGGTGGTGGGGATCATGTGGGGGTTGCTGGCGCTGGCGCTTGCCGCCTGACCCAGGCGGTCGCCGACAGGCCGGCCAGCCGGCCGGTGGCGAAGCAGCCGGTCAGCAGATAGCCGCCGGTGGGGGCTTCCCAATCCAGCATTTCCCCGGCGACGAACACGCCGGGCAGGCCGGTCAGCATCAATCCGTCGTCCACCCCGCCGAAGGCGACGCCGCCGGCGGTGCTGATGGCTTCGGCCAGCGGGCGGGGGCGCAACAGCGGCAACGGCAGGGCCTTGATGCAGGCGGCCAGGGCGGCGGGCGTTTCCGGCAGTGGCCGCGCCAGCTCGCGCAGTAACCCGGCGGCGACGCCCTTCAGGCCGATGGTGCGGTCCAGATGGTGCGACAGCGACCGGCTGCCGCGCGGCTTGGCCAGGGCGGCCTGCAGTTTGGCGGTGTCCCAATCGGGCTTGAGGTCCAGCATCAGCACCGCCCCCGGGCAGTGGTCGCGCAGAGCGGCCGATAGGGCATAGACGGCGCCGCCTTCGATGCCGGTGGCGGTGACGACGAACTCGCCCTTCAGCGATCGGCCGTCAAACGACAGCCCCACCGACTTGACCGGCTGACCGGCAAAGCGGTCGCGGAAATGCGGGCTCCACGCCACGTCGAAACCGCAATTGGCCGGTTTCAGCGGCTGAATGGCAACGCCTTGCGCCGCCAGCAGCTCGACCCAGCCGCCATCCGCGCCCAGTTGCGGCCAACTGGCGCCGCCCAGGGCCAGCACCACAGCATCGGCGCGGGCTGTGGTCTCGCCCGTCGGGGTGGCGAAGCGTAGCGCGCCGTCGGGCGCCCATCCCAGCCAGCGGTGGCGGCTGTGCAGCCGCGCCCCCAGGCCGTCCAGCCGGCGCAGCCAGGCCCGCAGCATGGGGGCCGCCTTGAAGTCGGTGGGAAACACCCGGCCCGAGCTGCCGACGAAGGTGTCGATGCCCAAATCCTTGGCCCAGGCGCGTTGTTGCTCGGGGCCGAATTCCGCCAGCCAGCGGGCGAAGCGCCGGGCCTGGGCGCCATAGCGCGTGACGAAGCGGTCCAGCGGTTCGGAATGGGTGAGGTTCAGGCCGCCGATGCCCGCGCGCAGGAACTTGCGCGCCGGTGTCGCCATGGCGTCGAACACGTCAACGCGAATGCCGGCCAGGGCCAGCATCTCGGCGGCCATCAATCCGGCGGGGCCGGCGCCGACGACGATGGCGGTTGGGTGCGCAGGGCGGTTGGGTGCGACGGAGTGCATGGGCCATCCCTGCCCGGCGCAGGCGGATCGTGTCAACCACTTTCCGGATATGGCGACCGCGCTTGGCGCCAAGCCTGTGCAGAGCCATTTGTTTTCGGTAGGCTGATGGCGCAGACGGTGACAGGCAAGGAGTGTTCCGGCAATGGCCGCAACCACCAGGGACGATCGCATCAGAGGTGTTCTCGCCCCCGTTCTCACCCCTTTCGACCGTGACCAGACGCCCGATCCGAAACGTTTCGTCGCTTTCTGCCGGGTTCTTACCCAGCTGGGCATGGGGCTGGCGCCGTTCGGCACCACCGGCGAAGGAAATTCGCTGGCGGCCGAGGAAAAGTTGGTGCTGCTGGATGCCCTGGCGGCGGGCGGCATCGACATGGCGCGGGTCATGGCCGGCACCGGCACGTGTTCGCCCACCGAAACCGCGCGGCTGAGCGAACATGCGGTCAAGCTGGGCTGTGGCGGCGTGCTGATGCTGCCGCCGTTCTATTACAAGGGCGTCACCGAGGAAGGGCTGTTCCGCGCCTATGCCGGGGTGATCGACCGCGTGGGTGATTCCCGGCTGCGGGTGTATCTGTATCACTTCCCCAGGCTGTCGGGCGTGCCGCTGACCATGGCGCTGATCGAGCGGCTGCTGAAGGCCTATCCCGGCGTGGTCGTCGGCATCAAGGACAGCTCGGGCGAATTCGCCAACATGGAGGCCCTGCGCAAAACCTTTCCGGGCCTCGATGTCTTCACCGGGTCCGAGGCGCTGGGGCTCAAGCTGCTGCGCATCGGCGGCGCCGGCATCATTTCGGCCAACGCCAACGTCAACGGCGCCGCCATGGTGGAAATGGTCAAACGCTGGCGCGAGCCCGATGCCGAGGCCTTGCACGACGCCCTGATCGCCTTTCGTGTCGCCGTGCAGGATTTTCCCTTCATCGCGGCGCTGAAGGCGCTGGTGGCGCGGGCCACCGGCGACCAGGCATGGCGCATCACCCGTCCGCCGCTGGTGGACCTGACCATCGAGGCGGAAGACGCCATGATCAAGCGTCTGCAAAAGGCCGGCTTTCCGGTGTGATCCCTCAGCCGAAGGGGTCGTCGCACTTGCCGCACATGGGAACGCCGCTCAGGTCGCCAGTGCGGAAGGCGTCGAGGATGCGGCGGAACTCGGCCCCTTTGCGAATGTCGGCCAGCGATTGCTCGGCGATATGGCCGATCTTCAGGTCCGCGTTGGAATCGTAGCACCCGCAGGCGGTGACCGTGCCGTCGCAGAACACGCCCACCGCCTTCAGGAAGACGCCGCAGGGCAGGCGGCGGTGGTGCGTCAGCTTTTTCAGCGACCACACGCCGTGCTGTTCGAAATAGGTGCCGTGCTGCACGTTGCCGCCGAAATTGTTGGCGACCACGGTATAGACGCGATCCACCCCGTGCGAGGCCAGGAAGGCGCGGGTGCGGTCGCGCACTTCGGTCCAATTGTCGCCCGAGCACACCGCCTTGATCATGAAGTGGGTCTTCGAGCCCAGCGTCAGCGCCGCCATGCGCTTCAGGTTCTCGATCACCCGCTCGAACTTGGCGCCCACATAGGTGGCCTCATAGCTTTCCTTGTCCCAGCCGGCGAACGAGAACTGGATATAGGCCAAGCCCATCGCGGCCAGCCGCTCGCAGCGTTCGGGGGTCAGCGGGGTGCCGTTGGTGACGATGCCGACCTCCAGCCCCTGGGCGACCGCCTTTTCCAGCATCTCGAACACCTGGGGGTGCAACAGCGGCTCGCCCTGTCCCGACAGGATATGCAGCTTCCTGACCTTGTTGGCGGCGCATTCCGACAGCACGCGGTCGAACAGTTCGGGTTCCATGAAGCCGGAATTGGATTTCCAGACTTCGTGGCCGCACATGGCGCAACGCAGGTTGCAGCGCCGGGCGATCTGCACATAAACCTCGACCGGGGCGAGGTCGCGGGCCTCCAGCCAGTCCACCATCATGGCGCGGGCCTTGGCCAGGTCGCGCGCGCCTTCGTCGGGGCGGCCCGCTTCCTCCAGCGCCACGCCCCGCGTATAGCAGGCGCGCACGTCGGGTCTGGCCCGCACGGCGGCGTCCAGCAGCGGCACCGCCTCGGCGGCGCGGCCCTGTTCCACCAGCGAGACGGCCAGCCCGGTCATGCTGTCCAGGTGGTTGGGGGCGATGGACAGAATGCGGGCGAAGCCCTGTTCCGCCTCGGCCCAGCGTTCCAGGGTGGCCAGAATGCCGGCGCGCCGGAACACGCAATCGGGGTGGTCGGGAAAATGCGCCAGCAACGCCTCGGCCTCATCCAGCCGTTGGGCCATCGCCAGCTTCTGCGCCAGGGCCAGGGCGTCGGCGGCGGTCTTGGGGCGAGGCATGGGCTTGGCGCGGGTGGGCGCGGGCTGGCGGTGCGGGCGGCGGCTCATCACAATGTCCGGCTGGAAGGCGGGCGCGCATCCTAGCAAATCGGCCGCCCCCATGGGTATGGCTTCCATCATTGTCGCGCCCTGTCGGGTCAGGCATACTGGAGGTGGCATTCTGGGGGGTGTCGGCCGTTGAACCAATCTGTCCATCCGCAGGCCGCAGGCCGGCCGGCCGCGTCCACCGGCGGCGCGCGCCGTTGGCGGTTCGGCATCCGTGCCAAGCTGCTGGTGGCCGTGGGCACGGTGGCGGCCATGACCTTGCTGGCCGGTGCCTTGGCCTGGAATAATTATTCCGAGATCGAGCGGCTGCTGGCGCAGGTCACCCGCGACAATCTGCCCAGCGTTTCCGCCGCGCTGAGGCTATCCGAGGCGACCGCCCGGCTGGCCGCCGCCGCGCCGGCCCTCGACGCGTCCAATTCCCAGTTCCAACGCCAAAGCAACTTCGTCGCCCTGCAGCAGCAATCCGAGCGATTGCGCGGGCTGATCGAGAACCTGGACGACATCGGCGTCGGTTCCGGCCAGATGGAGGAGCTGCGCTCGCTGATCGCGGCCATCAGCGACAATTTGGCCGGCCGCAACATGCTGGTGGAACGACGCCTGCAATTGCTGGAACGCCACAGCCGGCTGAGCCAGGGGCTGGGCGAGGTGGACGAGATCATTCATCAGCTGCAGGACCGCAGGTCCGCCGCCGACAGTTCGCTGCCGCTGATCGTCGATTCGGTTGCCGCCCTGCGCCAATCCTTCACTGCGCCGGATGCTGAATCGCTGGCGCGGGTGCGCCGCCGCTACGACGACCATGCCCGCCGCCTGGCCATGCTGGTCGAGGCGTCGGGAACAGACGCCGGAGAACAAAGCGTGCGCGAGGCGGCACGCAAGGTGGTGGCCATGGGGTCGGGGCCGGCCAACGCCTTCGAAATGCGCGGACAGTTCCTGGCGTTGGAAGCCCGCATGATCGCCGCCAACGAAGAAGGGCGCGAGTTGGTGGCGCGCACGGCCTCGGCGGTGGGGCATCTGGTCGGCGTGGCCGAAGCGGCCGCCGCCGTCAACGAGCGCCACGCCGAAGAGGCCCTGTCGGCCGGGCGCCGCACCATGATCCTGATCGCCTGCGGCACCTTCTTCGGGCCGTTGCTGTTCGTCTGGCTGTATCTGGGCCGCAACATCGTCGCCCGCCTTTCGGGGTTGGCGACCACCATGCACAACATCGTGCAGGGCGATTTCGCCACCCGGGTGTCGCAATCGGGCAACGACGAGATCGCCGACATGGCGGGCGAGCTGGTGGTGTTCCAGGATGCCATGGCGCGCCTTCAGGAATCGTCCGAGCTGCTGAAGGAAAGCGAGCAGAGGATGCGCACCATCCTCGACACCTCGCCGCTGGCATTGGCCATCGCGCGGGTTTCCGATAATGCCCTGTTGTACGTTAATCCGCGCTGGGCCGAGCTTTACCAGGTGTCCGAGGACGACGCGGTGGGGCGCGACGCCGCCGGCTTTTACGGTGATCGCGCCGACAGTGCCCGCGTGGTCCAACTGGTCAAGACCCAAGGCTATCTGGCCGAGTTCGAGGGGCGCATGCGCCGGGCCGACGGGCTGGAATTCTGGGCGTTGTTGTCGGGCACCGCCATCGACATGGACGGCGAATCGGCCATCTGCGTGTCCACCACCGACATCACCAAGCGCAAAGAGGGCGAGGCCGCCCTGGCCGAAGCCAAGCGCATGGCCGAGGATGCCAGCCAGGCCAAGTCGCTGTTCCTGGCGACCATGAGCCATGAAATCCGCACACCCATGAACGGCGTGCTGACCATGGCCCAATTGCTGGAAGAGATGAACCTGCCGCCCGAGCAGAAGGAAATGGCCCGCGTCATCCGCGACTCGGCGACGGCTCTGCTGACCATCATCAACGATATTCTGGACTTCTCGAAGATCGAGTCGGGCCGCCTGCAGCTTGAAACCGTCGACATGAATCCGGTGGAACTGGTGGAAGGCGTGGCCGAATTGCTGTCGCCCCGTGCCCTGGAAAAGGGCGTCGGCCTGATCACCTATGTGGACCCCGGCCTGCCCGAACGTTTGCGCGGCGATCCGGTGCGGCTGCGTCAGATCATCACCAACCTGGCCGGCAACGCCATCAAGTTCACCGAAAAAGGCTGCGTGCGCATCGCCGTCGAGGCGGTGGAGCCGGGCCGGCGGCCGCTGACCCTGCGGTTCTCGGTCACCGACACCGGCATCGGCCTGGATGACGAACAGCAGGCCCGCCTGTTCGAGCCGTTCACCCAGGCCGACGCCACCATCGCGCGGCGTTACGGCGGCACCGGCCTGGGATTGTCCATCTGCCGGCGGCTGGTGGCGATGATGGGCGGCGACATCGGCGTCGACAGCCGGGTGGGCGAGGGGTCGAGCTTCTGGTTCAACGTTCCGCTGGAAGTGGCCGCCGACTGGCCCGAGCAGGGCCCCGATTTGGCCGGGGTGGCGGTGCTGGTGCTGGCCGAGGGAGCGGTGGCGGCCGAGACCATGCGGCAGTACCTGGGGTGCCTGGGCGCCCAGGTGGCGGTGGTGGCTTCGACCGACGGCGCCCTGGCAGCCGTGCGTGCCGCCGCCTTGGCCGGCTGGTGCTACGACGTGGTGCTGATGGACGGGGCTCAGGATTTCCGTCTGCGGGTGTCGGTGGCCCGCGCCCTGCTGGCCGCGGCCGGCTCGGTCGCTTCCACCCGTGTGGTCATGGTGGCCCCCCATGCCATCTACTCGGCCGCCGCCAACGACGCGCGCGAGGCCGGGCTGTTCGCCACCCTGGCCAAGCCGGTGCGGCGCGGCGCGCTGTGGCGCACGGTGGCTGCGGCGGCCAATCGCGGCATGCTGGACGAGATCGAGGACGAAAACTGCCGCATCGACGAAACCTATATCCCGCCCAGCCATGACGAGGCCGCCGCCGCCGGCGCCCTTATTCTTGTGGCCGAGGACAACCCCACCAACCAAGTGGTCATCCGCCGCCTGATGGAACGCCTGGGCTATGCCATCGAAATCGTCGGCAACGGCATGGAGGCGTGGGATCGCATGCAGATCCGCGACTACGGCCTGCTGCTGACCGATTGCCACATGCCCGAGATGGACGGCTACGAGCTGACCGTGCGGGTGCGGTCGTGGGAACAGGAAACCCTGCACCGCATGCCCATCGTGGCGCTGACCGCCGACGCCCTGGCGGGCACCGCCAAGAAATGCCAGGATTGCGGCATGGACGCCTTTCTGGCCAAGCCCATCGACCTGGCCCTACTTGACGCCACGTTGCGCAAGCTGCTGCCGCGCGCCGTGGCCCTGCGCCGGCGCCGGGGATTGGTCGAGGCGGTGGAACCCGCCAAGCCCGAGGCGCCGTCCGAGGACAACCGGCCGCCGGTTCTGGACCTGTCGCCCATGCGCGAGATCTTCGGCGGCATCACCGACGACGCCAAGGAACTGTTGCAGTTGTTCGTCGACAGCACCCGTCCGCTGGTGGCGGAAACCCGTACGGCGTTCGAGGCCGGGCGGGTGGAGGACGCCCGCGAAGCCGCCCATGGCGCCAAGGGCGCGGGCAATTCGGCGGGGGCTTACCGCTTTGGCCGATTGGCCGCCGAGATCGAGGCGGCGTGCGCCCGAGGTGACGGCGAGCTTGCCGAAACCTTGCTGGCGCCCATGGAAATCGCTTTCGAGGAAGTGGCCCAGGCCATTGCCCAGCTATGACCGGCACCGGGGCCGGCCGATGAGCAAGTGGGCGGTGTCGGCGTAAGGCTCAGGCGCCCACCGCGGCCCGGCTCATCACCTTGATGATCTTTTCCTTCAGGGCCGGCGGCAGAACCGGCTTGGCCAGGAAGGCGTTGATGGCGAATTCCTTGGCGCGGGCCACCGTCGAGGCGTCGGTGTGGGCGGTCAGCATAATGACCGGCGTATGCGAAACCACCGGCGTGGCACGCAGCTGACGGACAAAGCCGAAGCCGTCCACCGGCCGCATCTGGATGTCGCAGATGACCAGATCGGGCACGTCGCGAATGACCACCTCAAGGCCGGAATTGCCGTCATGGGCTTCCAGCACAAGGCCGACGCCCAGTTGGCTCAGCATTTTCTTGACGATGGTTCGTACGAATTCCTGATCGTCGATGACCAGAACCTTCAACGACGCGAGATCAACTCCGTCGGACATGGCCGTTTCCCTTCTCGGTGCCCCTTCGCGCCAATGCTAGCAGATGACTGCGCAAATGCAAAAGGGGAGGCGGCGGGCCTCCCCTTTTCCAAAGGATAATAGGGATAACCCCTTATACCGCCCGGCCGATGAACTGATCCGTTGGCTCAGTTCATGCCGAGACGGTGGGGCTCAGGCGCCGCTCGGGCTTTCCGGTCGGCCACGGCGCCTGCGGCGAGTCATATCAACGGCCGAACCGGTGTTACTGGTTGGCGGCCAGCTTCTGGGCACCCTCGGCGCGCTCGCGGGCGGCCTTGCGGCCCAGGTCGAAGGCCTTGTGGTTCACTTCCACCATGGCCGGCTTGCGGGCGCGGAAGCGGCCCAGGATCTGCTCTTCCAGGTCTTCGGCCGGGAAGGGCAGGTAATCGGCGATGGCGCCCAACATGACCGTGTTGACCAGGCGCAGGTCGCCCAGGCCGCGGGCAATGGCGCCGGCGTCGAAATCGTACACGGTGACGCCGGCGGCGCGCATGGTCGCCACCGGGTCCTCGGGATACTTGAACAGGCCGGCGGAAACCACCGGCGGGGTCAGGCGGATGGTGTTGACCATGGCGATGCCGCCGGGACGCAGCATGTCGGCCCAGCGGGCGCCCTCGGCCACCTCGAAGGCGACCAGGATGTCGGCGGTGCCCGGCGTGATCACCGGCGACCACACCTTCTTGCCGAAGCGCACGTGGCTGGTGACCACGCCGCCGCGCTGGGCCATGCCGGCCACTTCCGACTTCTTGACGTCGCAGCCCTTGGCGATGGCGGTCTGGGCCAGGATTTCGGCGGCGGTCATGACGCCCTGGCCACCGGTGCCGCACACCAGGATGTTGGTGATGATGTCGCTCATTGTCGTTACTCCACGGCCACCGGCTGGGCCGGCACGATGGCCTTGGGCCCGCACGATTCCACGCACATGTCGCAGCCGGTGCACATGGCGGTGTCGATGGTGGTGAATTTCTTGACGATGTCGGGGGCGCCGTCGCGCTTGATCACCTCGGTCTTGCGGACCGAGATGGCGGGACAGCCCACGTTGATGCAGTTCGAGCAGCCGGTGCACTTGTCGTCCACCACCATCAGCGGCTTGAGCTTGCCGTAGAATTCCGACAGCACGCAGGGACGATCGGTGATGATCACCGACGGCTCGTTGATCTCGATTTCCTGGCGGATCAGCTTCCACAGCACCGGCAGGCGATAGGGATCGACCTTGTGGATGCGCTCGGCCTTGACGCCCAGGGCCTCGACCAGCTTGGCGAAGTCGATGCGCGGGGCTTCCTCGCCGTGCAGATCCTTGCCGGTGCCGGCATGGTGCTGGCCGCCGGTCATGCCGGTGGTACGGTTATCCAGCAGCAGGGCGGTGACGTTGCCGCGATTGTAGACGACGTCCAGCAGGCCCTGCATGCCCATGTGCAGGAAGGTGGAATCGCCGATCACGGCGACCACGGCCTTGTCCTTGGTTTCCTCGGACCGCGCCTTGTCCATGCCCAGCGCGATGCCCATCGAGGCACCCATAGAAATGGTGGTGTCGAGCGCGTTCCACGGATGGCCGGCGCCCAGGGTGTAGCAGCCGATGTCGCCCGAAATCTGCACCCGCTTGCGCAGGCGCGACAGGGTGTAATAGACGCCCATGTGCGGACAGGCCGGGCACATGGTCGGCGGGCGCGGGAAGGGCTCGTACTTGGGATAGGTGCTGGTCGGCGGGGCCTGTTCGCCGCGCAGGGCGTAGATGGCCGGGATCAGCACGTTGGGGGTCAGCTCGCCCAGGCGCGGCAGGATGTCCTTGCCGTGGATGTCCTGAAGACCGGCGGCCTTCAGCTCGTTTTCCACCAGCGGCTCGGTTTCCTCGACGATCACCAGACGGTCGACGGTGGCGTGGAACGCCTTGATGGCGTCCACCGGCACCGGATAGCTGAAGCCCAGCTTCATCACCGGCGCGTCGGGGAAGCTTTCGCGCACATGCATGAAGGCGGGACCCGAGGTGACGAAGCCGACCCGCTTGTCCGAACCGGCATCCACCAGGTTAAGCGGCGACACTTCGGCCGCCTTGCGCAGTTCGCCTTCGCGGGCGATCTGCTTGGGCAGCATGTTCTTGGCGTTGGCGGGGGTCATCACCCAACGCTTCTGGGTGATGTCGAAGCCCTTGACCGCGTGGTCGCCCTTTTCGCCCACGGTGACCATGGCCTTGACGTGGCAGACGCGGGTGGTCAGGCGCAGGATGACGGGGGTGTTGTATTCTTCCGAGAGGTCGAAGGCGGCCTTGACCATCTCATAGGCTTCCTGGCTGTCCGCCGGCTCGAACACGGGCACGTGGGCGAAGCGGCCCCAGAAGCGGGAATCCTGTTCGTTCTGCGACGACGACAGGCCGACGTCGTCGGCCACGGCGATGACCAGGCCGCCGACCACGCCGGCCAGGGTCTGGGTCATGAAGGCGTCGGAGGCGACGTTCATGCCCACGTGCTTCATGGCGCAGAAGGCGCGGGCGCCGGACATCGAGGCGCCGATGGCGACCTCCAGCGAAACCTTCTCGTTGACCGACCATTCGGCGTAGAGGTCGGGATACAGCGAGATGTTCTCGAGCATTTCGGTCGACGGGGTGCCGGGATAAGCGGCGGCGACTTTGACGCCGGCCTCCCACACGCCACGCGCGATGGCTTCGTTGCCCGAGAGCAGCAGGCGGCTGGCGGCCTTCGCCTGGACGGCAGCGGACATGGAAATCCTCACCTCTTTTTGGTTCCGTTCGGTCGCGGATATACCCCCCGCGAAAAGGGGTTTGACCCTAACATCATTAAGGTCGTTATCCAAAGCTCAATACGCCTTGACGATGGTCATGCAGGCCATATCCGGCGCCTCGGCGCGCCATGGGTGTCGGGATGGTTCCGTCTTCTTCCCTGGGTTACGGCGCGGTCACGCCACCGGCGTCGCTTCCGGCGCCGCCACCACAAAGCCGGCGCCCGCCGCCTTGGCGGCATACATGGCCCGGTCGGCCTGTTCGATCAGCGACACGGCGTTGTCGGCATGAACCGGATACAGCGCGATGCCGACACTGGCGTCCAGGTTCAGCGTCAGCCCGTCCAGCGCAAAGGGCGCGCGCACGGCGTTCAGCAGCTTGGATGCCAGCGCCGTCGCCTCGTCAGGGGTGGACAAGTGTTCCAGAACCACCACGAATTCGTCGCCGCCCAGGCGGGCGACGCAATCGGTGGCGCGCACGGTTTGCTGCAGCCGCTGGGCCAAAGCCACCAGAACGGCATCGCCGGCGGCGTGGCCATGCAGGTCGTTGATGGGCTTGAAACGGTCGAGATCGATGAAGGCCAGCGCCATCAGGCCGGACTGGCGGCGGGCGCGCGCCAGCGCGTCTTCCATGCGGATGTTGAAATAGGCGCGGTTGTGCAGCCCCGTCAGTTCGTCGTGAAAGGCCAGATGCTGCATGCGCTGCTCGCGCGCTTTTTCCTCGGTCACGTCGCGCACGGTGCCGATCATGCGCACGGGCAGGCCATCATCGTCGACGATGATGTCGCCGGTTTCGCTGAGCCAGCGCACGGTGCCGTCGCGCCACACCACCCGATAGCGTTGATCGTAAAGCCGGGTGCCGGCGGTGCAGGCGATTTCGCCTTCGCGTACCCGGCGGGCGTCGTCGGGGTGGACCATGGAACAGAACAGGGAATAGGTCGGCACCACCTCGCCGGGCGCGAAGCCGAACATGGGATAGATCTCGTCCGACCAATGCAAGGTGTCGGTGTCCACCAGCCAGTCCCAGGTTCCGACGCCGCTGAAGGTCTGGGATTTGCGCAGCCGATCCAGTTCGGTTTGCAGCGCCAGGTTTTCCGCCTGCGCCGCGACCTGCGCGCGCCGCAGCAGACGCGCCCGGATCGCCAGGGTGAACGCTGCGATTGTGGCAACCAAGGCGGTGCCACTGCCAATCAATACCGCCGTGCCTGCTGCGACAATCATTGCGGGATGATAGCAGATCGGAACGCTTCGAAAAACAGCCGTTCAGGCGGTCGCTTTCAGCCGCCTGGGCGAGGGTGCGTCATGATTTGCGAAGGTCGCGCACGCGCACGGCCTTGCCCTGGCTTCGCGGCAATTCGTCGGGCAGGCGGATGATCACCTCGGCGGTGACGCCGATCATGGTCTTGAGGTGGTGGCGGACCTGATGGGCCAGCAGGGCGCGGGCGTCCTCGCCCCGCGCTTCGGCGGCCTCGGCCTCGACGGTCAGGTGGTCCAGGCTGCCTTGGCGCGACACCACCAGCTGGTAGTGGGGCGACAGGCCGGGGAAGTTCACCAGCACGGATTCGACCTGGCTGGGATACAGGTTGACGCCGCGGATGATCAGCATGTCGTCGTTGCGGCCGGTGACCCGCAGGATGCGCAGATGGGTGCGGCCGCACGGGCACGGCTCGTCGGTCAGGCGGGTGATGTCGCGGGTGCGATAACGGATCATGGGCAGGCCGACCTTGGTCAGCGTGGTGATGACCAGCTCGCCCGCCTCGCCCATGGGCAGCGGTTCCTGGGTGTCGGGATGCACCACCTCGAACAGGAAGTGGTCTTCCCAGCCGTGCAGGCCGACGCGGTGCTGGCACTCCATGGCGACGCCCGGCCCCATGACCTCGGACAGACCATAGGAATCGATGGATTTCACGCCCAGACGGCGGTCCAGCTCGGCGCGCATGCTTTCCGACCACGGTTCGGCGCCGAACACGCCCACCCGCAGGCTGCCCGCCGACAGGTCGACGCCCATGCGTTCCGCCGCTTCGGCCAGGTTCAGCGCATAGGACGGCGTGGCGTTCAGCACGTTGGCGCCGAAATCCTGGATCAGCGCGATCTGGCGCTCGGTCTGGCCGCCGGACATGGGCGTCACCGTGCAGCCCAGCCGCTCGGCGCCGTAATGGAAGCCCAAGCCGCCGGTGAACAGGCCGTAGCCCAAGGCATTGTGCATGACGTCGCCGGGCCGCGCGCCGGCACAGGCCAGCGAGCGGGCGATCAGCTCGGCCCAGGTGTCGATGTCCTCGGCGGTATAGCCGACCACGGTGGGCTTGCCGGTGGTGCCCGAACTGGCATGCAGGCGGACCAGCTTTTCCCGCGGCACGGCGAACAGGCCGAAGGGATAGTTGTCGCGCAGGTCGGTCTTCACCGTGAACGGGAAACGGTGCAGGTCGTCCAGCGTGCGCAGGTCGTCGGGGGTGACGCCCTTGGCGGCAAAGGCAGCGCGGGTATGGGGGACGTTGGCATAGGCATGGGCCAGCGTGCGCTTCAGCCGTTCCAACTGCAGACGCTTCAACTCGGCGCGGTCCATGCGCTCGAGCCCGGGCGCATACATGAAGCTGTCGGCCGCCGCTGCGGTCATGGTCCCTCTCCCCCCTAAAGACATATCCGCTCTGCGGCGGATAGGGGGGTGTACCGCGTTGCCCTTATGCAGCCAAGGGACTTTTGCAGCGGTCAGAGGGCAATCAGGCCCTGGGTGATGGCTTTGGCGATGGCCTGGGCCGTGGTCGCCGTGCCCAGCTTCTCGCGCGCCGAGCGCAAGGCGCCGGCCACATCGGGTTCGGGACGGTGGATGCGCCCCGAGATTTCCCACAGGGAATGGCCGTTGGCGATGCCGGTCAGACACTGCCGCTCCATGGGCGACAGCTCGTCCTCGGGGGTCTGGATGTCCAGCAGGCGCTCGATGGCGGTGTGGTAATAGACCGCCAGAAGCTTCAACTGCGCCTGCGCGCTCATCACTTCCCGAAGCTGTTCGGCCGAGCCGAACGCATAGGACAGCACGGCGATGCAGCCTTCGGCGGTGTGGAAGGGAATGGTGAAGCCGTCGCGCAGGCCGAACTCGGCGGCCTCGGCGAACAACTGGCGCTGTTCGGGGCTCAGCCCGCCCGGACGGTTGAGCAGGAAGCGCCAGGAAAACGGCAGGTGGCTGCGCTGCGCCTCAAGCACCACCGGGTCGATGAACTGATAGCTGCTGGCCAGATAATGGCCCATCCACTGTTCCGGATAGGTGCTGTCGATATAGGGTTGGCCAAGTCCGGGACGCGAGTTGCCGTAGACGAAATAATCCACCCCGGCACGCTTGGACAGCCGACGAAAGCCGCGCTGCACCGCAGGAATATCCTCGGCCCACAGCAGCTCGAACGTCAAATCGGCCATCCAGTCGTTCACCTGCCAGCCCCCCGCCTCTGCAGACCGTATGCAAGCAGAGTACATCTACCGCAGGGGCTAATCCAGTAGTTTAGACACGATAAAGATACATGCCTCGTGGTTGTAGGGTAATCACCCTAGGCCGCCCATGCACACGTATTTGACCTCCAGAAATTCGTCGATGCCGTATTTCGATCCTTCGCGGCCGATGCCCGATTCCTTTACTCCGCCGAAGGGGGCGACCTCGGTCGAGATGATGCCTTCGTTGACGCCGACGATGCCGTATTCCAGCGCCGCCGACACCCGCCAGCAGCGGCCGACGTCGCGTGAGTAGAAATAGGCGGCCAGCCCGAACTCGGTGTCGTTGGCCATGCGCACGGCGTCGGCTTCGGTGGCGAAGCGGAACAGCGGCGCCACCGGGCCGAAGGTTTCCTCGCGCGCACACAGCATGTCCGGGGTGACGCCGGTCAGGATGGTCGGCTCAAAGAAGGTGCCGCCCAGACTGTGGCGCTTGCCGCCCATCAGCACCTTGGCGCCCTTGGCGACGGCGTCGGCCACGTGGCGCTCGACCTTTTCCACCGCCTGGGCGTTGATCAGCGGCCCTTGTTGCGTCTCGCCCTTCAGGCCGGGGCCGACCACCAGCTTGCCCACCGCCTCGGCCAGCTTGGCGGCAAAGGCGTCGTAAACGCCGTCCTGCACCAGGATACGGTTGGCGCAGACGCAGGTCTGGCCGGTGTTGCGGTATTTCGACGCCATGGCGCCGGCCACCGCCGCATCCAGATCGGCGTCGTCGAAGACGATGAAGGGGGCGTTGCCGCCCAGTTCGAAGCTGACCTTCTTCATGGTGTCGGCGCATTGCTTCATCAGCAGCTTGCCCACTTCGGTCGAGCCGGTGAACGACAGCTTGCGCACCAGCGGATTGGCGGTCAGCTCGCCGCCCACCGCCACGTAATCGGCGGTCGGCAGCACGTTGAACACGCCCGCCGGTATGCCCGCCCGCTCGGCCAACTCGGCCAGGGCCAGCGCCGACAGTGGCGTGTCCTCGCCCGGCTTGACCACCACGGTGCAGCCGGCCGCCAGGGCGGGGGCGCATTTGCGGGTGATCATGGCGTTGGGGAAGTTCCACGGGGTGATGGC
>DATGXU010000194.1:0-13710 GCA_035298685.1 Magnetospirillum sp.
CGGCGATGCCGTTCTTGGGCTTGGGTGCCTTGTCGTTCTCGACGATGGCGGCCTGGGCCGCCGGCACCAGCAGACAAAGGCAACAGGCGATCAGGCGGCGATCCATGGCGTTTCCTATCCCGTGGCCGGCAGCACCTTGACCGGCATGCGGCGGCTGATGACGGTGGTGTTGGGCAGCCCCTCGTAAGCCGACAGCACGTCTTCCAGCCGCGCCTGGGGGATCACCTCCAGGTCGCCGGTCTTGAACCGTTCGGGCAGCGCCAGCCCCACCTCTTGCGGCGAACTGACGCAGGCGACGGTTTCGGTCACGCCGGCGCGGTCCATACGGATGTTGAAGGGCGGCTGGGGACCGGGCGGAATTTCCACCTGCCGCCGCGCCTCCACCAGGGCATCGGGCTGGAAGCGGTTGGGGAAGATGCGCGACACCCGCCCGGCATCGTCGGCATAGTAGCAATAAAGGAAGCTTTCGGCCGACGGCTGCGCCTGCACCACCAGCGCCTCGCCCACTCGCAGCGATGGTTGCGGGCCGCGGGTGCTGGACAGGGTCAGGTCGGGCGGCGCCGTCGGCGCCGCAACGGCCGAGGCGCCCACCGCCGCCGCCCCGCGCGTGGCGGGCATGGCGTTGGCGGGGGTGCGCGCCAGCATGCGCTGGTAGGTGTCGAAATCCATCCGCCCGCTGGCGATCACGTCGTGATCGGCCTGCCAGCGGCCCAGGGCGGCGGCCACCGCCTCGGGTCCCGAACCGCCTTGCAGATAGCCGTCCGCCTCCAGCACACGCCGCGCATAGGCGGTTCGCTCGTCCGTCGGCATCTGGTCGAACCAGTCGCGCGCCTGGGCCATGAAGGTGGGGTTGGTCTGCTCGATGCCCAGGCATTGCCAATAGGGCACGTGGGTCAGCTTGCCCAGCACCTCGACGGTGGACAGCTCGATCAGCGTGCGCAGGGCCTGATGCATGCCCTCGGACCGGCTGAGCGACACCTGGAACGACAGCCCGGCCTTGTTGATGATGCCGCCGGCCTCGGCCCCCTGGCCCGATTGCACCACGGCGATGGAATTGCTGGCGGTGATGCCGGGCAGAATGCGCCGGGTGGTCAGTTCGCCCACGTTCAAGTCTACGGAAATCACCGAAACGATCTGATCCTTGGACACCGACAGATCGACCTTGGGCAGCGAGATGCCGGCGCTGGCCGCTTCGGCAAGCACGTTTTCGTCCAGTTGAGTGACGGCGCCACGGATGTAATAGGACGGCGCGCGAAATTCCGGCCGCACCCCCACCATCCAGTACAACGCGTTGACGCTGTCCAGCGCCGGTTCGAAATCGACGAAGCTGAAGGCGCCGCTTTTGTCCGACATGCGCGAGACGGCGGTGATCAGCATTTCCTTGGTGCCGCCCAGCAGGCGGCCGGTTTCGTCGGGCACGCCGTTACTGGTCAGATAGATGTCGCGCTTGCCGTGGACCCACAGAAGATTGTCCATGCAGCGCAGCGCGTCGGAAAAGCTGCTGACCGTGCGCGCCGGGGCGGTGGACGGCTGACGCGCCACCATGGCCTTTTCCGGCGGCGTGGTGCAGCCGCCGACGGCCAGCGCCACCGACGCCATCCATGCAAGCGCAGTCCGCCCGGTTCCGGCCATGGCCCTGCCTCCGCGCTTGGTGCTCGGGATGCATATGCGGCGGGCTCAGGGTGTCTGCGAGTGCTCCTTTGGCATGCCCTCCACCGGAGAGCGCGGCTACGCCGCCGCGATGATGATGTCGCTGGCGCTCAGGGCATGCACGTTCAGCGTGGCGATGGTCACCGCGGCGCCGGCACCGTTGCCGTCGGCGTCGTAGGCCAGGGCGCCGGTGGTGGTGTTGAAGACGAAGCGTTGCAGCGCCGTGGTGGCCACGCCGCCCGCATTGGCGACGAAACGCCCGGCCGCGCACTGCCCCACCGGCAGCACACCGAAATTGGCGCTGACGAATTGCAGCTTGTCGGTGCCGCCGACGAAGTCGGTGACGGTGTCGCCGCCCTCGCTGGCGCGGTAATAGCGGAACACGTCGGCGCCCGCGCCACCGCTCAGGGTATCGTCGCCGCCGGCGCCGCTCAGGGTGTTGTCGCCGACATTGCCGAACAGATAATTGTCGAGGGCGTTGCCCACACCGTTGATATCGGCGCCCCCCAGCAGGACCAGCCGCTCGACGTTGGCGGCGAGCACGCGGCCCACCGAGCTGCGCATGGTGTCGGTGCCCGCGCCCACCGCTTCCGTCACGGTATCGGCCGCGTTATCGACGTAATAGACGTCGTTGCCCAAACCGCCGGCCATGACGTCCGCACCGCCGGCACCGTTCAGCACGTTGGCGCCGGTGTTGCCGGTCAGCACGTTGGCGAGCGTGTTGCCGGTGGCCGACAAATTGCCCGTGCCGATCAGCTGCAGGCGCTCGACATTGGCCGCCAGGGTCAGGCTGACCGAGCTGACCACCGTGTCGACGCCGGCGGACGCGGTCTCGGTGATGCTGTCACTCGCAACGTCCACGTAGTAAAGGTCGTTGCCGGCGCCGCCCCTCATGACGTCGGCGCCCGAACCGCCCGACAGGGTGTCGTTGCCGGCAGCGCCCACCAGGGTGTCGCGGCCGCCATTGCCGTACAGCGCGTTCGCCGCCTGGTTGCCGGTCAGGGTGTCGGCGCCCGAGCCACCCTTGGCGTTCTCGATCAGCGAGCGGACGTCATTGTGGTAAAGATAGGCGTTGGCGACGTTGCCGACGGCGTGATGGCCATCGCCCAAATCGGCCAGTTGAACGCCGAAATTCGACCACGTGCCGGGATTCAGGTTGATGGACAGGTTGGTGGTGTAGTTGGACAGGTCGTAGGTGTCGGTGCCGCCGCCGTCCCAGACGGTCTTGAAGATGACCGACGCGCCGCGATCGAAGGTGTAGACGGTGTTGCCGCTGTTGGTGGACCAGTTGGCGCCATAGAGATACTGGGCGGCCGCGATGTCGTTCATCATCGGGCCGATGGGATAGCTGCCATTCGCGACGGTATAGCTGCCGTCGGTGCTTTGGCCCGTGTACGAGCGATAGCTCATCACCGAATATTCAACCGAATCCGCATTGGCCGCAGCGGCAGGAAAACCGCTGGAGACGTCGTGCGGATGCTTGAGGCCCAGGGCATGGCCCAGTTCGTGCACCATGGTCTGATAGGTGTATTCGCCGATGGCCCACGGATTGTCCGAGGCTTCCACCACACCGCCGCCCAGTTGGATGTCGCCGCCATCGGGGTCCCCCGAGGGGAAATCCACCACCTGGGCCGTGGGGTTGTCGTACGACGTGTACCAGTAGACGCGGATTTCCGCCGTGGCCGGATAGGTCGCCTGGGTGAAGCTGATACCGCACACCGCGCTCCAGGCATTCAGCGCCTGCACGAAGAACTGCTGCTGCGCCGCCGTCAGTCCGTCGAAATCGGACGAATACACCGTGGTGGTGACATAGTCGTCCACCACCGAAAGCCTTTGCGGGAAACTGTATGTAAGCGCGGTGGAATTCCACTTGGTGCCATACATCAAGGTGTCGATCGCGCTGTTTCCGGTCAGCGTCGATCCGATGGAAATTCCCGTCGCCATTGTGTTTCCCCCAAACGAACAGTCCACGATCCGGCTCCCCAGCCGGGCGCCCCACTTTAGAGGTGTGAACGGCAATCATCAACCGAACACCGGCCCCCTTATACCACTGTCGGGCGCCAAGGCTGCCCCTGGCTATTTGCCCAGCTTTTCGCGCAGGTCTTTCCAGAACACCTCCTGGCGGCTTTCGGCGATGTTGTCGCAATAGGTGAAAAAATCCAGCGAGGACGATATGGGGGTGATGATCTCGGGCGCCGCCACCAGTTCCTTGTCCATGTATTGCTCGGACCCGCGCACCATGTTGGCATAGCCGTTGTAGTTGCTTTCCATGGCGGCGACGTCGGGACGCATCATGAAAGACATGAACCGAAGGGCGTCGGCGCGATTGGGCGCGCCCTTGGGCACCACCAGCACGTCGGTCCACACCAGCGACCCCTCGCGCGGATAGGCATAGTGCAGGCTGGAACGTTTCTGCCGCGCCTTCAGCGCGTCGCCGTTCCAGGCGACGCCGACGGCATGGCGGCCCGAAGCCAGCGCCTCCACCACCGTGTCGATATCGGCCAGCGGGTAACGCCGCAGCATGGGGTCCAGCAGGGCTTCGACCTTGGCCAGATGCTCGGGCTTGGTGGAACAGCGCGGCAGCTTCAGCCATACCAGGGCCAGCTGCACCATGTCGTAGCCGCTGTCCATCAGCAGGATGCTGCCGCGAACTTCCGGCGGCGGCGCGAACAGCAGGTCCAGCGTGTCGGGATCGCCCTTGTACTGGGCGGTGTCCACCACGAACGCCGTCGTGCCCCAGACGTGCGGCACGGTGTATTCGTTGCGCGGGTCCAAGGCGCGCGACCGCCAAACGTCCTCGACGTTCCAGAAATTGGGCAGCCGATCGACGAAGACCTTTTCCACCAGCCCCCTGGCGACCAGATCGCGCACCTGGAAATCGGCGGGAAAGGCGATGTCGAAGCCCGAGGCGCCGTTTTCCAGCGGTTTGAGCAGATCGACGTAATTGGTGACGGTCGCCAGCGTCACCTTGACCCCGGTTTCCTTTTCGAACCGCTCGACCACCTTGGGCGACAGATAGGACGACCAGGTCAGGACCTTCAACTCGGCCGCCGGGGCGGATGCGCCCAGGCCCAGCCAGGCCAGCGCGGCGATCCAGGGAACAGCCCGCATGCTCGTCTCCCCACACGTTCAACCCAATTTAGCGCAAAGCCGGGCCTCCGTCACATTCTCGCCACCACTTGCGGCTAAACCGGATGCCCAAACCGTGCTAAGACGCGAAGACCATGGAAGTCCATCACCCAGAATTGACCGCCGCCGCCCTGGTCGCCCTTGCCGCATTGCTGTGCGGCGTGGTGATGACGCGTTTCCGGCAGCCGGCCATCGTCGGCTACATCCTGGCCGGCGTGGTGCTGGGTCCGGCGGGCCTGCGGCTGGTGTCGAACGAGGACGCCATCGGCACCCTGGCCGAGTTCGGCGTGCTGATGCTGCTGTTCGTGGTCGGCATCGAGCTGGATATCCGCCGCTTCGTCCAGGGATGGAAGGTGGCGCTGTTCACCACCATCATCCAGATCGCCGGATCGGTGGGCACGGCGCTGCTGCTGCGCCAGGCGCTGGGGTGGAGCTTCGGCCTGGCCATGGTGCTGGGCTTCGCGGTGGCGGTGTCGTCCACCGCCGTGGTCATCAAGATGCTGGAAAGCTCGGGCGACCTGGACAAGCCGGTGGGCCGCAACGTGGTGGGCATCCTGATCGCCCAGGACATGGCGGTGGTGCCCATGATGCTGTTCCTGGGCGGCCTGGAACGCAAGGGCATCATGCCGCTGGACGTGGCCAAGGTGGTGTTCTCGGTGGTGTTCCTGGTGGTGCTGTTCTGGCTGCTGCTTCGGCAAAAGCTGCGCCTGCCCATCACCGACCGGCTGGTGAAATCGGGCGAGCTGGGGCCGCTGGCGGCGCTGGCCTGGTGCTTCGGCGCCGCCACGCTGTCGGGCCTGCTTGACCTGTCGCCGGCCTACGGCGCCTTTCTGGCCGGCGTGGTCATCGGCAACTCGCCCCAGCGCGAAACCGTGCTGAAGCATGCCGAGCCGGTGCAGGCGGTGCTGCTGATGGTGTTCTTCCTGTCCATCGGACTGCTGCTGGATTTCAAGTTCATCTGGAAGCACCTGGGCCAGGTGCTGACGTTGCTGCTGATGGTCACCCTGTTCAAGACCATGCTGAACGTGGCGGCGCTGCGCCTGCTGCGCCAAGACTGGCGCAATTCGTTTTTCGCCGGCGTGGCGCTGGCCCAAATCGGCGAGTTCAGCTTTCTGCTGGCCGAAGTGGGCAAGGCCGGCAAGCTGATCACCGGTTCGGAAACCAAGCTGGTGGTGGCGGTCACCGTGCTGTCGCTGGTGCTGTCGCCGTTCTGGCTGTTCACCATGCGCCGCCTGCATCAGGTGGCCGAGGTGGGCAGCACCAGCCTGCGCGGCCTGCTGGCCTCGATCTATGGCCGCGAGGCCAATGCGGTGGCCGGTGCCCTGGCGAAAAGCCGCAAGCTGCTGCCGGCAAAAGCCCCGGAGGGATCGGATGCCTGACCTGTCGCTGGAACGAAGCCTGGGCGGCGTGATCGCCGGCATCGACGAAGTGGGGCGCGGGCCGCTGGCCGGCCCGGTGATCGCGGCGGCGGTGATTGTCGACCCCGCCACCCTGCCCGTTCGGCTGAGCGAGGAGCTGAACGATTCCAAGAAGCTGTCGGCCAAAAAGCGCGATGCGCTGGCGGCGCTGGTGCTGGAAAGCTGCACCTATGGCTTCGGCGAAGCCAGCGTGGCCGAGATCGACCGCCTGAACATCCTGAAGGCCACCTTCCTGGCCATGCGCCGCGCGGTCGAGGCGCTGGGCCGCCCGGTCGACCACGCCCTGGTGGACGGCAACCAGGTGCCGCCGCTGCCGTGCCCGGTGCGCTGCGTGGTCGGCGGCGACGGCCTCAGCCTGTCCATTGCCGCCGCCTCGGTGATCGCCAAGGTGCGCCGCGACCGCCTGATGGCGGAGCTGGCGGCGCAGTTTCCCGGCTATGGCTGGGAAAAGAACGCCGGGTACGGCACCGCCCAGCACATGGAGGGGCTGCGCAAGCTGGGACCCACCCCGCATCACCGCACCAGCTTCGCCCCGATCGCCCAGTTCAGCCTGTTATAAGCCGGTCCTCGGCGCCGTGGGCCAGCACATCCCATAGGGCAAGTCCGCCCACCAGCAGGCCGACGCCCACGTGGTTCCATAGGGCGGCGCCGTTCTCGGCGCTGGCAAAGCCCATCACCCAGGGCGATATCAGCAGCCACACGCCCAGGGTGACGTTCACCCATTCCTGCCATGCGGCGAAAAGGATCAGCGCGGCCACCGACACCGCCGCCACCACCGCGCCCATGATCCACGCGTTCCACGACGCCGACCGTAGTTCGGCGTAGCCCAGCACCCAGGGCGAAACGAACAGCCACACCCCCAACACCAGATTTGCCCAATCCTGCCAGTGCCGACGCAATCCATGGGGTCCAATTGGCATTTGCGCTCTCCTTGCTTGGCTCCACCCGCTGCCCATGTGGGCGGGTTGGGCAGTGGCAACAATCCCCCGGCCGGGCGATGCCCTTCTGAATCGCGCCGGTAGAATCAATAGATTCCAATAGGTTCTTGACGGAGTCTCGCGTTTGACTCAAAGTACCTTCCCATGGCCCTACCGCTCGACACCATTCTCGAAGGCGATTGCATCGCCCACCTCGAAGCCCTTCCCGCCCGCTCGGTGGATCTGGTCTTCGCCGACCCGCCCTATAACCTGCAGTTGGGCGGCGAGCTGCTGCGCCCCAACAACAGCAAGGTCGACGGCGTCGACGACGAGTGGGACCATTTCGACAGCTTCAAGGATTACGACGACTTCACCCACCGCTGGCTGGCCGCCGCCCGCCGCGTGCTGAAGGACGACGGCGCCCTGTGGGTGATCGGCAGCTACCACAACATCTTCCGCGTGGGCGCCACCCTGCAGGACCTGGGTTTCTGGATGCTGAACGACATCGTCTGGCGCAAATCCAACCCCATGCCCAATTTCCGCGGCACCCGCTTCACCAACGCGCATGAGACGCTGATCTGGTGCGCCAAGTCGGCGGAATCGCGCTACACCTTCAATTACGACGCCATGAAGGCGCTGAACGACGATCTGCAGATGCGCAGCGACTGGACCATTCCGCTGTGCACCGGGTCCGAGCGGCTGAAGGGCAGCGAGGGCGCCAAGGTCCACCCGACCCAGAAGCCCGAGATGCTGCTGTACCGCGTGCTGATGGCGACCACCAAGCCCGGCGACGTGGTGGTGGACCCGTTCTTCGGCACCGGCACCACCGGCGCAGTGGCCAAGAAGCTGGGCCGCCACTTCATCGGCATGGAACGCGACGCCGGCTATATCGCCGCCGCCAAGGAACGCATCGCCAAGGTGCGCCCCATCACCGATTTGTCGCTGCTGGCGACGCCGTCCAAGCGCAGCGAGCCGCGCATCCCCTTCGGCACCGTGGTCGAACGCGGCCTGCTCGAGCCGGGCACGGTGCTGTACGGCGGCGACAAGGCCAAGTGGACGGCCAGCGTCAGCGCCGACGGCACCCTGGTCACCACCAGCCCCGCCGGCAACCATCGCGGCTCGATCCACAAGGTCGGCGCCCTGGTGCAGAACGCCCCGGCCTGCAACGGCTGGACCTTCTGGCGCATCAAGGACGGCGACGAATTCGTGCCCATCGACGTGCTGCGGCAGAAAATCCGCGCGGAACTACATTGATCGAAATCCGCGTCCCCAAGTTCCCGGAATGCGCCGAGCCCTGCGGCGCCTGCTTCAATGCCGACGATTCGCTGGATGTGTTCGTCGCCGAACTGCTGGTGCGGGCGGGCGAGACCGTGGACGCCGACGACGTGGTGGCGGTGGTGGAAACCAACAAGACCAGCATCGAGGTCACCGTGCCCCGCGCCGGCACGGTGCGTGAAATCTTTGTCCGCCGCGCCGATTCGGTGACGGAAGACGCGCTGCTGATGACCGTGGACGATTGACGAAAGGCTGGGGCGGGGCTTAGGGTTCCGCTCTTTCCCTAACCGTCAGAGTACCTCGATCATGTCCGACCTTTCCGACCTCGCCCGCAACGCCACCGCCTGGCCGTTCCAGGAAGCCAAGGCCCTGCTGGACGAGCGTCTGAAAGGTAAAACGCCGGACAAGGGTTACGTGCTGTTCGAGACCGGCTACGGCCCCTCGGGCCTGCCGCATATCGGCACCTTCGGCGAGGTGGCGCGCACCACCATGGTGCGCAACGCGCTCAAGGTGCTGGCGCCGGAACTGCCCAGCAAGCTGTTCGCCTTTTCCGACGACATGGACGGCCTGCGCAAGGTTCCCGACAACATCCCCAACCCCGAGATCGTGCGCCCCCATCTGGGCAAGCCGCTGACCCAGGTGCCCGATCCGTTCGGCACCCACGACAGCTTCGGCGCCCACAACAACGCCCGTCTGCGCTCGTTCCTCGACGCCTTCGGCTTCGAATACGAATTCCAGTCGGCCACCGAGTGGTACAAGGCCGGCAAGTTCGACGCCGCCAAGCTGCGCATCCTGGAATGCTATGACGAGGTGATCAACGTCATCCTGCCGACCCTGGGCGAAGAACGCCGCCAGACCTATTCGCCGTTCCTGCCGGTGTGTCCGGAAACCGGCATCGTGCTGCAGGTGCCGGTGGTCGAGCGCGACGTTGCCGCCGGCACCATCGTCTACAAGCGCGACGACGGCAAGCTGGTGGAAACCCCGGTCACCGGCGCCCATTGCAAGATGCAGTGGAAGGCCGACTGGGCCATGCGCTGGTACGCCCTGGGCGTCGATTACGAAATGAGCGGCAAGGACCTGATCCCGTCGGTCGAGCTGTCGGGCCGCATCTGCCGCATCCTGGGCGGCACCCCGCCCATGAACCTGACCTACGAATTGTTCCTGGACGACAAGGGCCAGAAAATTTCCAAGTCCAAGGGCAACGGCCTGGCGGTCGAGGATTGGCTGAAATACGCCCCCGACGCCAGCCTGGCGCTGTTCATGTACCAAAAGCCCAAGGCGGCCAAGCGGCTGTATTTCGACGTCATCCCGCGCAGCGTCGACGACTACCTGACCTATCTGGGCAAGTTCGAGACCGAGGAACCGGCCAAGCAATTGGACAATCCGGCCTGGCACATCCACAACGGCAAGCCGCCGAAGGAAGAGGCGCACCTGTCGTTCAGCATCCTGCTGAACCTGGCGTCGGTGTGCAATTCCGACGACAAGGCGGTGCTGTGGGGCTTCATCCAGCGTTATGCCCCCGGCGCCAGCCCCGAATCCGCCCCCATCCTGGACAAGCTGGTGGAAGGCGCCGTCGCCTATTACGCCGACTTCGTCAAGCCGACCAAGAAGTACCGCGCCGCCACCGCCGACGAGGCGCAGGCCTTCGCCGACCTCAAGGCCAAGCTGGAAGCCGCCGGCTCCGACGCCTCGGCCGAGGATCTGCAAAGCGCGGTCTACGAGATCGGCAAGCGCGATGCCTTCCCCGAACTCAAGGCGTGGTTCAAGGCCTGCTACGAGGTGCTGCTGGGTCAGGACCAGGGCCCGCGCATGGGCAGCTTCATCAAGCTGTACGGCGTCGCCAACACCGTCGCCCTGCTGGACAAGGCCATCAACGGCGAGGACATGGCGTAACCGCCGCCACGTTTTGTACACGAATAACGGGACACGCTGCGCACGCACCGTGTCCCGTTTTCTTTTTGAACAACCTGTACTAGCATGGCGCCATCGCAACCCCAAGGTGAAGCCATGCAAAAGGATATGCATTACTACGGAACCTATTGCATGGCCCGCGCGGCCGGCATGTCGCGCGACAAGGCGCAGGTCATGGCGTCGGCGGCGCAATACGTGGACGACAATGTCCAGCGCAGCCCCATCGAGATGCGGGACGGCGCGCGGCTGCTGCGCACCCCCACCGCCCATCACGTCACCGACGAACCCAGCAACATCAATCCCAACGACCAGCGCGACGTCTGGGTGCCGTTCCATTTCCTGCCGGGCAACGAAGCGTCCGACCTGGGCGACAGCGATTACGGCGAACGGCTGAAATGCCGCAAGGACAGCGAGCCGGCGCGCGCCATGGTTCAGAACGTGGTGGCGCGGGTCGCCACCGACACCCAAGGGCTGGAGCGGCTGGGCATCACCGCCCACGTCTATGCCGACACCTTTTCCCATTTCGGCTTTTCCGGCGTCAGTTCGGACCGCAACGCGGTGATCTCGGACAGCTTCCGCTTCCCCGGCGCCAACCCCGAACTGATCGAGGATTTGCAGGGCAAGTGGCGCGGCTTCGCCGAACGTTTCCGCGCTGAAGCCAAGGTGATCAGCAGCCTCAAAAGCTGGTTCGCGGAAAAGGCCACCGCCGCGCTGGGCCATGGCGGGGTCGCCACCTATCCCGACTTGCCGTACCTGCGCTGGGGCTTCGACTACGAGCATCCGACCCGCCTGAAAGACGACCGCGACAACACCGCCAACTTCCTGGAGGCTTGCGCGGCACTGCACGAGCTGTTCTGCCAGGCCATCGCGCAACAGCCCGAGTTCGGCGGCGGCGTGGCGTGGCCGTTTGCGAAAATCAAGGCGACGGTGACGCAGATCCTCGCCACCCAGGGCGACGAGGACGAACGCAGCGGAGCGTGGCGAAAGGCGGCCCAGGCGGGCAAGCTGTACGCTCAGGCCGAGACCATTCCCGACTATCTGGGCGACCAATGGACCCGCTGGCTGAAAGAGGCCGATGGCAAGGTGGATTCGCAAACCGCCCTCGACCATCCCGCCTGCCGCTTCCACCTGGCCGCCAACGCCCATCGGTCGTGGGTGCTGCACGAATTGCTGCCGTCGCGCACTCTGCTGGTGGCGTGACCGTGATGCGCGAAATGTGCACCACGGTCTAACTTGTTTTCTGCTCTCGCCGGGGTCGCGGCCCCGAAGGTGGCTTGCGTCGGGTGCAACTGGTATTGCCAGCCCTTCGCCTTCAAGGGCGTCGCACCCGAACCGCGCCCGATTGCTTACATGGTGCGCTCAGGTCACCAGCGTCAGGTCTTTGTCGTCGCGAAACACCGCATTGCCGTTGTCGCGGATGACCTGAAGGCAGGCCTGGACCACGGCGGCGTCGTATTGGCTGCCCGATTTTTCCTGGATTTCCCGCAATGCGGCATCAAGCCCCAGCGACGGGCGATAGGGACGGTGGCTGCTGATGGCCTCGACCACGTCGGCCACCGCCAGGATGCGGGCTTCCAGGATGATCTGGTCGCCCTTGAGCCCGTTGGGATAGCCGCTGCCGTCCAGGCGCTCGTGATGCTCGCGGATCATGCGCGACACCGGCCAGGGAAAGTCGATGCCGTCCACGATCTCGGCGCCGACGTCGGGGTGTGATTTGATCACGCCGAAGGCGGCATCGGACAATTTACCCGGCCGCGACAGGAAATCGGACGGCACGTTGATCTTGCCCAAATCGTGGATCAGCGCGCCGGTGTGCAGCCCTTCAAGCCGGTCGGCGTCGAAGCCCAGCCGCTCACCGATGGCCGAGGCCAGTTGCGCCACCCGGCGCTGATGGCCGGCGGTATAGGGGTCGCGCATTTCCAGCGTCAGCGACACCGCCTTGACCGTCTGCAGCAGCACCTTCTTCATGCGCTCGGCCGACTGCATGCGCTCGAGCTCAATGGCCTTGCGCTCGACCGCATAGGTGATGGTGCGGGCGATCAACTGGCCGTCGCCCTGGCCCTTGACCAGATAATCCTGGCAGCCGCGCTTGACCGCCGCCACCCCCACCGCTTGGTCGTTGAGACCGGTGAAGACGATGACCGCCAGATCGGGGGCAAGGCGGCGCATGGCGTCGATGGTGGCGACACCTTGCGAATCGGGCAGCGAGAGGTCCAGCAACACCGCGTCGGCGCGATTGTCGACCAGCCATCGTTCCGCCTCGTGCAGATCCTGCTTCCAGGTCACCGCGAACCCGCCGACTTCCGCCAGCAACACCTGCACCAGGCGGGCGTCGCCGGGATTGTCTTCCACCATCAGCACCTTGGTGGGAAGGGAGGTGTCGTCGCGCATGACGGCTCTCCGCGCCGGTCTCTATCCCAAAAGGATAGGCCGGTTACGCGCCCAAGGCCAGCGCCTCCGCTTGATGGGCTGTCATGCACGAATGCCGTGCATGCACGACCGGCGCGCTCAGTCGCCCCTACCGGCGATGTCCTCGTCCCACAAATTGGGGTGCTCGTAGATGAAGCGCGACATCAACCCGATGCACTCGGGGGAATCCAGCACCACCACCTCGACCCCGTGCGACCGCAGAAAGTCGACGTTGCCGCGGAAGTTGCGGCCCTCGCCCACCACCACGCGGCGTATGCCGAATTGCACGATGGTGCCGGCGCACATCATGCAGGGGCTGAGGGTGGTGTACAGGGTGACGCCGTCATAGCGCGGCCGCCGCCCGGCCTTGCGGATGCAGTCCATCTCGCCATGGGCCACCGGGTCGCCATCCTGAACCCGGCGGTTATGGCCCGCCGCCACCACTTGCCCGCCATCAACCATCACCGCGCCGATGGGCAGCCCGCCCTCGCGGTAGCTCTTGAGCGCCTGTTCATAGGCGAGATGCATGAAATGGCTGTCGTCCATGTGCCCCCCATTATCGGGTCATTCGGCGGCTTCGGCCCGCCCGTCCTCCAGCATGGCCTTGAAGGCGGCCATGGCGCCAGTGTCCACCGCGTCGCGGTGCTGGATCATCCATGTTTCCACCCGGCCGTCGGCGATGGGCAACGCCACGATCTGGCCGGCATGCTGGGGGCGTTCGACGATGACGCGCGGCAGCAGGCTGACGCCCATGCCGGCGGCGACGCAGCCGACCAGACCGTCCAGCGTGCCGAATTCCATCACCCGGCGCGGCGGTTCGCCCCGGGCCCGCAGCCATGCCTCGGTGCGGGCGCGATAGGCGCAGCCCGAGCGGAACACCAGCATGGCCTTCGTATTGAGGTCGTCCACCGAACAGGTGCCGGCGGGCGCCGCCAGCACCAGTTCCTCGACGAACACCGGGCCGCCGGCGATGCGGTCGTGGCGCACCGGACCACCGACGA
>DATGXU010000195.1:0-11772 GCA_035298685.1 Magnetospirillum sp.
CATCACCCAAGCACCTTCTTGACCACCGACAGCAGCTGTTCCTGCTTGAACGGCTTGGTAATCCAGCCGGTGGCGCCCGCGGCCTTGGCTTCCTTTTTCTTCTCGTCGTCGGACTCGGTGGTCAGGAAGACGATGGGGATGCCGCGATAGGACGGCAGCCTGCGCAATTCCGTGATCAGGGCCAAGCCATCCATGACCGGCATGTTGAGGTCGGTCACCACCATGTGGAACGCGGCGCCCTGCGCCTTTTTCAGGGCGTCGCTGCCGTCCGTGGCCTCGACCACGTCGTAGCCGGCACCGGCCAGGGTCAGGCGCACCATCTGGCGCATGCTGGCGGAATCGTCGACGCTAAGGATGGTCTTGGTCATCGGGGATCTCCCTTGGTCGGCTCGAACAATCGGTCTGCGGACATCCCGGCGCGGGCCAGCACCCCCAGCACCGCGGCGCAATCGGCGCCCCGCCACAGCAAGCGGCCGCCAGCGGCGGCGACCGAGACGCGGGCCGCCAGCAGCAGCTGGATGAAGGCGAGATCGACCTCGGCCACGCCGGCGAGATCGATCTCGACCTCGCCGTCGCGGGTCAGCGCCGCGGACAGGCGGGCATGCGCCTGCTCGATGGTGGCGATGGTTTGCGTGCCTTCGAAGGCGATGATCTCGTGCATGGCCGGAGGTCCTAGCCGATGGTGGGAGGGGTCTGCTGCGCCTGGCAGCGGGTGCGGAATTCGGCCTCGCAGAGCGGCCGCGCCAGCAGCATGCCTTGGGCCATGGACACGCCGTGCGCGGACAGGAAAGCCGCTTGGGCTTCGGTCTCGACGCCTTCGGCGACGATGCCCAGGCCAAGGCGGCCGGCGATGGCGATGATGGCTTCGGTAATCCCGCAGGCGACCGCGTCGTGGGGCAGGCCGCGCACGAACGACTGATCGATCTTCAGCACGTCGAGCGGGATGCGGTGCAGGTAGGACAGCGACGAATAGCCGGTGCCGAAATCATCCATGGACAGGCGGAAACCCATGGCCTTCAGCGCCGCGATGGCGTCGGTCACCTCGCTTTCCCGGCCGACGAAGGCGCTTTCGGTGATTTCCAGTTCGAACGCCTCGGCAGGCAAGCCGGTGCGCTCGAGCACGGCGCGAAGATCGCCAACCAGGGCATGGTGGCGTAACTGGTGGGGCGAAACGTTCACCGCCATGGTCAGGTGCGCACCCCAGGGCTGCAGCCGCCATTGGGCCAGGGTTTCGGCGGCGGTACGGAAGGCGAAGGCCCCCAACTCGGCGATCAGGCCGCAATCCTCGGCTACGGGGATGAACACGCCCGGCGCCACCGGCCCAAGCGCCCGGCTGCTCCAGCGCATCAACGCTTCCGCCCCCAGGATTCGGCCGTCGTCCAGTCGTACCTTGGGCTGGTAGACCATGCGGAACTCGCCGAAGCCGATGCCGGCGCGCAACTCGGCGGCCACCGACAGCCGCTCGGCCTCTCGCGCCACCTGTTCGGCGTGGTAGGTGAAGACCAGGTTGCCGCCCAGGGCATGGGCGTGGTGGGCGGCGGCGGTGGCCCGCGCCAGCAGCGCCGCCAAGCCCAGCGCACCCTCGCCACGGGCCAGGCCGACGCTGACGGTGGCGCACAGCGAGCGCCCGCCCAGGGTGAACGGTTGAGCCATGGCCCGGCGCAGCTGCTCGGCCAGCGATTCGGCCTCGGCCAAAGCGGTGCGCGGCGGCAGCAGCGCGGCAAAGGTGTCGCCGCCCACATGGGCGATCAGGCCAAGCGTGGGTTCGAACGCCACCAGCCGCGCCGCCACCGCGCGCAGCAGGTCCTCGCCGAACGAATTGCCCAGGGTGGCGGCTATGGCGGCATAGCGGTTCACCCCGACCACCATCACCACCGGCGGCCGATCGTCGTCCCACAAGGTCGGGCACGAGGCCAGACCGTCCAGTTGCGCCAGCGACAGCAGGCCGGCGGCGGGCTCGATGTCGTTGAACACGCTCATCTCGGCGTGATACCGGGCCGAGCAGCCTTGCGGATTGCAGTTCTGCAGTTGGTCGCGCACTTCCATGCTGCGGCGCAGCCGGGCGTCGGCGATGGCGGCGATCTCGGCGCCCGCCATGGTGCGCGGCACCACCTCGTCGGCGCCACGCCCAAGGCCGCTACTGCGGCTGACATCGTCGGCACGATCGACGATCAGCATCACCGGCAGGGCCGACAACACGGGCGGCAAAGCGCGGATTTCAGACAGAACGCGGTAGCCGTCGATGCCGTGCGCCACTTCGCACACCACCATGTCGGGACGGCCGCACTGGATGAAGGTCAGGCCGTAATCGGGGTCCGACGTGACTTCGACCTCGTGGCCGGCACTGCTGAGCAGCGAGGGCACCAGGTCCAGCCCGGCAGTCGATCTGGTGATGAACAGCGCCTTGCCCATGGCGGCGGTTTCCGTCGGTCGTCGTCGCGACCGAGAGTGGCAGACCCTGGGCTAACGGATTAGTCAGCTTTTCTGATTACACCCTACGGCACCGAAGGTAGCCAAAGGTTCTAGAACCCCGGCTTACCCTCTCTTTAATCAGCCGGGGTGCCTGCGCACCTTGTAGGTATAGCCAAGCGCATAAGGCGGGCCATGGTGACCAACGGGCGTTCACGCCGCATTTTCATCCACACCGTCATTGTCGTGGCGGCGGGCTGCATCGCCTGCGTGGCCCTGGGCCTGGGCGCGCAGCTGGCAATCATGCGCCAGCGCGCGCTGGACTTCGCCGCCCTGTCGGCCGCCCATCTGGCCACCGTGTCGGGCGATTACGTCGAGGAATCCATCGAGGCCGCCGACGCCGTGCTGCGCGACATGGTGCACCATGCACACAGCCAGCCGTTGAACGAGGTGATGCACCATCAGCCCGCCGTCACCGGCGTGGCGGTGATCGACACCGGCGGCAGCATGCGGCGCAGCACCGGCTTCCCCGCCGGTTTAAGCGTCGAAACACCCACCGACACCGACCTGCACGTCACCGCCAGGACGCTCGACGGTGTCGGCTGGCTTGTGCTGAGCCGCCGATTGCAGACCGAGTCGGGCACGCTACGCGGCGTCGCCGTCGCCGCTATCGCGCTCGAGCGGTTCGACAGGGTGCTGCGGGGCGGCGAAAGCGTCAACCAGGCTGGCCTGTATCTGCCGGACGGCCGCAGGCTGGCGCCGGCGGCCGAAGTGTCCTTCCCGCCGCAAGCCATCGATCCCGGTCAAGCGGATGCGGTCGAGCCGGGCCGGATCATGCGCCGTCTGAGCATGGGTAACCTTGTGGTCGCCGCCTTCGTCAACCACGACGAAACACTGAAGAGCTGGCGTGCCGACCTGCTGGCCAGCATCCCCGCCGCCATCTTGTTGGTACTGGTGCTCGGCGTCGGTGCCGGCCTGCTGGTGGCGGTGACGAACCGCAACTATCGCCACCACGCGGGCTCGCTGAACGCCATGAAGGACCTCAACGCCGAATTGGAAGGGCTGGTGGCCAAGCGCACGGCGGCCTTGCAGGAGGCTCGCGCCGACGCCGAGAAGGCCAGCGAGGCCAAGTCCCGCTTCCTCGCCTCCGCCGCCCATGATCTGCGTCAGCCCATGCAGGCGATGATGATGTTCATCGACGAGCTGGGCTATCGCCCGCTGGCCGACCAGGACAAGGCCGTCGTCGCCAAGGTGGAATCCTCGGCGCAGTCGCTGTCGCACTTGCTGAATGGCCTGCTCGACATCAGCGCCATCGACGCCGGCGCCATCGAACCGCGCGTTGTCGATGTGCCGTTGGCCCAGGTGCTGGCCGCCATCGACGCCCGCTTCGGTGGCCCGGCGGACGCCAAGAAGCTGGCGCTGACGGTGCTGCCGACGCGGGCGTCGGTGCGCAGCGACCCGGTGCTGCTGTTGCGCATCCTGTCCAATCTGGTGTCCAACGCGGTGCGCTACACCGAAGCGGGCCGCGTGCTGGTGGGGTGCCGGCGACGCGGCGGCGATCTGCTGGTGCAGGTCGTCGACACCGGCATCGGCATCCCGCCCGAGCAGATGCCGCTGATCTTCGAGGAATACTACCAGGTCGCCAATAAGGGCCGCGACCGCCGTGCCGGCACCGGCCTGGGCCTGGCCATCGTCGAGCGGCTGGCGGGTCTGCTGGGCCACCAGATCGAGGTGGCGTCGCGACCGGGGCATGGCTCGACCTTCACCGTGCGGATGAAGCTGGCGGATTGCGCCACGGCGGCCAAATGCAGCGGCGCCGCCGAACCGGTGTCCGATGGCGGCGGCGCGCTGGTGGTGGTGGTCGAAGACGATCCCGAGGTGCGCCAGTCGCTGACCCGCTCGCTGAAAAACCGCCGCTATGCGGTGCTGCCCGCCACTTCGGTGCGCGAAGCGGTGGATTTGCTGCACTGGGCCGGCCGTCCGCCGGCGGCCGTCGTCGCCGATTATCGCCTGGCCGGCGGCGAAACCGGCATCCAGGCCATCGCCGCCTTGCGTGCCCTGCACCCGACCAGGAAATGCGTGGCCATCGTGCTGACCGGCGAGCAGAAACTGGCCGAAGATCTCGGCGCCGACATCGTGCTGCTGCGCAAGCCCGTGCCCCCGGCAGTGCTGTGCGCCACCATCGAGCGACTGCGACGCGAGGCCGAAGTGGATGCCTAATCGGTTTTCAAAAGGCCCTGACGCTGCGCCGCCATGGCGGCCTCGGTACGGTTGTGTACCCCCAGCGCCTTCAGCACCGCATTGACGTGCTGCTTCACCGTCGCCTCGGACATGGTCAGATCGTAGGCGATCTGTTTGTTGGAATGGCCGGCGCAGATACCGCGCAGCACGTCCATCTGGCGCGGCGTCAGCGGCCGCGCGCCGGGGTCGCCCTCGGCTGTGCGCCGGTCGTGGCCGGCCAGCGCCATGTATTCGGGCGGAACGTAAACGCCGCCGTCGAACACCAGGCTCAGGGCATGGGCAACGATCTTGGGCTCGGCCCGTTTGGGGACAAACCCGGCCAGTCCCATCTCCATGGCCTCGGCGATGACGGCCGGGTCCTCGGTGGCCGAGACCACCACGCACCGCCCTGCCCCCACCCGCCCGACCAGCTCGGCCAATTCCTCGCGCCAGTGCGCCCCGGGCATATTCAAATCCATAAGAAGAAAGTCTGGCGATGTCTCATCAATCAGACGGCGCGCATCGGCATAAGTGCCGGCCTCGAACACGGCAGCATCCGGACAGATGCGCTGCAGCTGCATCCTTATTCCGTCCCGGAACAACCCATGGTCATCTGCGACGAGGATTTTCATGGAACGCCCTGCTGCCACATAAAAGAAGGATTCTACATCCTCCTTTATATCTCTATCCTATTGGCGATATGGGGATCAATGTGCTGGAAGTAATATTGGGGCAACAAAAACGGTGGGGTGTCCACGGGATTGCCCGTTGGGCGCCATGCGGGTTCTCCCTCATGCCGCCACGGCAGCCCTCATCCCCCTGACCATGAGGCGCAGGACGTCCGCCTCGCGCTTGGAAATCTGGGCGGCGGGCGGATGGATGAAGGCCTGATCGCCCATTTCCGCATGCGCCAGGTTATGAAGCACCGTCGCAAACAGCCCCACCATCATGGTTAGGGTCTGCCGCAGCCTGGGGTCCTCGTGCTCTTTGGTGTTGGAATAGATGCCCACGCCGCCGGATAGCACGCCGGCATTGAAAATCGGCACGCTGACGCCGGACGCCAAACCGAACTCCTTGGCCTCGTCGAAAACCCGCCTCTCTTTCTTCTTGATCATCCCCTTCATTTCCCCCCAGAAAAATGAATTGGACGACCACAGCGCAATCCGTCTCGACGGGTCTGTCTTCGTATAGCCACGACTTGTATAATGATTTACCCAGTCTTCCGGGTAATTTGTCCCGGCGATGTCTTTGCGCCAATCTTTACCGGTTATCCGGGACAGCAGCATGGTTCCGTGAAAGCCGATTTCGCCGACAGCAGAATTCAAGGCGTCGTAGGGGCAGGATGAAAGGATTCCGGCGCCAATCGTTCGAACTTGTCGAAGCTGTCCTCCGATCGCAGCCGCCGCCCCGCTTGCAGCCCAAGCGCGTCCAGCGTGGAACGCCACAGCTTTTGGCGCGGGAATGCCGGCAGCGCCTCGGCGCGAGCGGTGTCCACCACCGTGACGCCGTTGGCCAACATCTTATGGCCCCGCAATGTCAACGCGGCGGCAAGAGTGGATTTGCCCGCCCCCGATTCGCCCGCCAGCGCCACGGCCCGGCCACCGATTTCCACACAGCTTGCGTGAAGCGGCAGCACATCGCCGTTGGCGGCATAGCGCGCGAATGGCCCGGCGTGAATTTCATCCACCAGTCGATCCGGAACCGCCCCCCAGACGGAAAACCACATCGCTCGGCCGATCCTCGCCAGTCCAAGGCAACAATTCGGGAAGCGACAGTTCAGAGGTGACCCGCCATCCCTTGCGGCGCGGCGGATCGGGCCCAGTATCCAGCTTCCGCCACGCTTCCCGGAAAAGCGAAAGGCCGGACACGAGGTCCGGCCTGTCATTTAATCGCTTCAAATTCCTAGGGAATTTGGAGCGGGCGAAGGGATTCGAACCCTCGACCCCAACCTTGGCAAGGTTGTGCTCTACCCCTGAGCTACGCCCGCATAATGGCTCTGGAGGAGGGATTCGAACCCCCGACCAGCCGGTTAACAGCCGGCTGCTCTACCGCTGAGCTACTCCAGAACGGCGGGCTGGGTTTTATTGATTTGGCGCCGCCCTGTCAACCGGCTTCTGCAGGTGTCCACGCGCCGGCCCGGTTGCCGTGCCTCCCTGCGCCAGGCATCCCTTGGCATGAATGGCAAACGTCATGTCCACACGGAAAGAAGTCCTGGCATATATCTTTAGTCAAGGTCAGCATGGCATACGAAAAGAAGCCTATCGAAGGATGTCCACCGGCAGAAAAAATCGCCATTTTCCGCCACATAGACATCGCGCCACCCACGCCAACAGCCCTCTGCGCCACCACCTTTCCCGCTATCCTTGACCGTCTTCTTGCTTATGGAAAAAAAATTCTCTGACTTTTAAAATCCCCACCGCATCGGGCAGGGCTGAAAGCAGCCGGCTTTCACGCCGCGGCACTTTCAAGAAACGCCAGAGCCCATGATGACGAAGGCAACACAGGGGGTGGAACCGGCATGAGAAAAGGCGTTCTCGCATTCGTGCTGTCCTTGGCACCATTCGGCATGGCCGGTGCCGCGCCGTCCGACAGCTACCCCCTTAATTCCGGCGACGTGCTGGAGATTTCCGTATGGAAAGAGACCGAGTTGAAGCGCGAGGTGTTGGTGCTGCCCGACGGCACCATCAGCTTCCCGCTGGCCGGCATCATTGAGGCCCGCGGGCGCACCCCTGACGCGGTGCAGAAAGACATCGAAAAGCGTCTGAGCCCCTTTTTCACCAAACCGGTCGTGTCGGTGTCGCTGAAGGCGGTGCTCGGCAACAAGGTCTATGTGATCGGCCAGGTGCAAAAGCCGGGCGAGTTCACCGTGCCGCATCGCCTGTCGGTCATGCAGGCGCTGAGCATGGCCGGCGGGCTGACGCCCTACGCCAGCGAAAGCGACATCCTGGTCATCCGCAAGGACGACGGCAAGGACACCGCCATCCACTTCGATTACAGCGCGATCAAGCATGGCCGCGCGCTGGACAGCAACGTGACCCTTAATCCTGGAGACGTTGTGGTTGTCCCTAACGCCAGCCTGTTCTGATTCTGAGGCACCGTATGCAGCGTAAATACCCTTTGGCCGCGGTGGCTTCGGCCACCCGTTTCGCGTTGGTAGCTTTTCCCCTCGCCTCGGCCGGCGGGGGTGCCCTGGCGCAAACCTACACCGTGCAGGCTGGTATCCAGCAAAGCTTCGAGTACGACAGCAACCCGCTGCTGTCGTCGCGCTCGCCCCAGGAGGTGGGCGGCAGCATCACCGCGCCGCAAGCCACCCTGACCGCCGAGACGGAAACCGCCAAGGCCGAGCTGTTCGGCAAGGTGGTGGCCAACCGCTTCACCGACAACGATTTCGATTCCAACGACGTCTATCTGACCGCCGCCACCTCGCTACGCGGCCAGGTGACCAAGGTGGGCCTGAATGCTGCGCTGGATTACGACACCACCCGCACCAGCGAACTGACCGGTTCGGGCAGCACGGTGGCGGGCGTGCGCCATCTGCGCTACGGCGTCACCCCCGATGTCGAGGTCAAGCTGTCGCCGGTGGACACGGTGTCGACCACCCTGTCTTACGGCCGCACCGTCTATGATTCGGCGCGGTTCACCGATTACGAGGATTGGGCCATTACGCCCGCGTGGCGGCGCGCCTTCTCGCCGCTGGACACCGGCCGCGTCGCCATCCAGGCCAGCCGCTTCACCAGCCTGGACGACCAGTGGAACGAGGTCGATAGCATCGGCCCGATGGTGGGCTGGGAACGCAAGCTGAGCGAACGTCTGCGCGTCGGCGGCGCCGTTGGCGTGCGCTTTTCGCATGCCCGCGACTATGCCGGCGCCTCCACCGACAGCCAGGGCTATCTGGCCAATTTCACCGTGGATTATCAGGGCCTGCAGGACACCTTGCGCTTCAGCTACGACCGCAATCTGGCACCGCTGGGCAACGGCACCCAGGTCCAGGCCGATCAGGCCGAGGCCGGCTGGGTGCATGGCTTCGGCCCGGTCACCTATGGCGAGCTGCGGGCACAATTGGTGCATCAGACCAGCCTGGACACCGATCAGGACCAGCAACGCACCTATTACGATGTCGAGCCCCGCATCCGCTTTCAGCTGACCGAAAGCTGGGACCTGTCGCCCACCTACCGCTACCGTCACCAGACCGGCGGCCTGGGCGGCGACGAGGCCGATTCCCATACGGTGCTGCTGACCGTGGGCTACAAGGGCGGCAAGCTGGCCCTGGACTGAGCGGGCTGGGCGACTTTCCGTTCCCACGCCAGGGCGGTGCGGATGATGGAGTCCAGTCCGTGCCGGGCCTGCCAGCCGATGGCGGTGCGCAGGCGGGTGGCGTCGGCCACCAGGGCGGGCGGATCGCCGGGGCGGCGCGGTGCCGGCTTGATCTTGATGGGGTGGCCGACGATGGCTTCCAGCGCGTGGATCACCTCTCCCACGCTGACGCCACGCCCGTTGCCGCAGTTCAGCACCAGGTTGACGCCGCTTTCCACCAGCCGCTGGAACACCATCAGGTGCGCCCGCGCCAGGTCGGACACATGGATGAAGTCGCGAACGCAGGTGCCGTCGGGGGTGTCGTAATCCTGGCCGAACACCGGCATTTCGTCGCGCCTGCCGCTGGCCACCTCGCACGCCACCTTCAGCAGGTGGGTGGACTGGCGCCCGCCCTGGCCGCAGCGCCCGTCGGGGTCGGCGCCGGCCACGTTGAAATAGCGCAGCACGGCATAGCGCAGACCATAGGCCGCCGAGACGTCGGCCAGAAATTGCTCGGTCATCAGCTTCGAGCGGCCATAGGGGTTGATCGGCCGCGTCGGCGTATCCTCGGACGCCATGCCCACTTCGGGGATGCCGTAGACGGCGGCGGTCGAGGAAAACAGGAAATAGCCGACATCGTTGCGCAGGCACGCCTCGATCAGGCGCAGGCTGGCGGCGGTGTTGTTGGCGTAGTACTTGTCCGGAGCGGTGATGGATTCCGGCACGATGATCGAGCCGGCGAAGTGAAGCACCCCCAGCGGCCGGTATTTGCGCATCACCCGATCCATGGCGGCGCCGTCAGCCACGTCGGCCAGTTCGAACGGCAGCCCGGCCGGCAGGTTCTCGCGCCGCCCGGTGCTGAGGTTGTCCACCACCACCACCTGGTAACCGGCTTCAAGGAAGGCGTAGACCGCGTGGCTGCCGATATAGCCGGCGCCACCGGTGATCAACACGGTTCGGTCGTCCATGGAAACCATCCCTGGGGAGGTTGCGACGGGAGTGGGGGAGTGGAAACGCGCCTAGCCGCGCCGGCAGCCATCCAGATACGAGCGGTAGGCCAGGCGCAGCCCCTCTTCCAGGGGGATGCGGGCCTGCCAGCCCATGGCGGTCAGCCGGCTGATATCCATGACCTTGCGGGGCGTGCCGTCGGGCTTGGTGCGGTCGCAGACGAACCGCCCCCGGTAGCCGACGACGCCCGCGATCAGATGGGCAAGCTCAAGGATGCTGGTCTCGATGCCGGTGCCCACGTTGACGATGGACTCGGCCGAGTAATGGGTCATCAGGAACACCAGCGCGTCGGCCAGATCGTCCACCGCCAGGAATTCCCGCAACGGCGAGCCGCTGCCCCACAGCACGACCTCGGGGGCGCCGTTAGTTTTGGCCTCGTGGATCTTGGCGATCAGCGCCGCCACCACGTGGCCCTGGCTCAGGCTGTAATTGTCGCCCGGGCCATAAAGGTTGGTGGGCATGGCGGCGACGAAGTCGCAGCCATATTGCCGCCGATAGCTCTGGCACATCTTGATGCCGGCGATCTTGGCGATGGCATAGGGCTCGTTGGTGGGCTCCAGCGCCCCGGTCAGCAGCATATCCTCGGTCATGGGCTGGGGCGCCAGACGCGGATAAAGGCAGCTTGAGCCCAGGAACATCAACTTTTCCACGCCCGCCCCATAGGCGGCGTGGATCAGATTGGTGGCGATGGCGAGGTTCTGGTACAGGAACTCGGCCGGCCGCGTGGCATTGGCATGGATACCGCCCACGGTGGCGGCGGCGACAAAGACCGCATGGGGCTTTTCCCGCGCCAGGAACCCTTCGACCGCCGCCTGCCGCAACAGATCCACCTGGCGGCGGGGGGCAGTCACCACCGTGCAGCGTTCGCCGGCCAGCCGGCGGCAGAGCGCCGAGCCCACCATGCCGGTATGGCCGGCCACGTAAACCCGCTTGCCGGCCAGCGAATAGATTTGGTCAACCATGGCGCACCTCGGCGCTGGCGGGAAGGCCCAGGCGGCGGCGCAACAGCGCGATGTCGTGATCGACCATCTCGCGCACCAGATCGGCGAAACCGGTGCGATGGCTCCAGCCCAATTCCTGACGGGCCTTGGTGGGGTCGCCCAGCAGCAGGTCCACCTCGGTCGGGCGGAAATAGCGCGGATCGACCTCGACCAGCACCTCGCCGGTGGCGCGATCCAGACCCTTTTCCTCGGCCCCCTGCCCCGCCCATTCGATGGTTCGGCCGATGCGGGCGAAGGCCAACTGGACCAGCTCGCGCACCGAATGGGCCTCGCCGGTGGCCAGCACGTAATCGTCGGCCTGGGGCTGTTGCAGGATGCGCCACATGCCTTCCACGTAGTCGCGGGCGTGGCCCCAGTCGCGCTTGGCGTCCAGATTGCCCACATACAGGCGCTGGCCGCTGCCCAGCGCGATGGCGGCGACGGCGCGGGTGACCTTGCGGGTGACGAAGGTTTCGCCCCGTGTCGGCCCCTCGTGGTTGAACAGGATGCCGTTGGCGGCGAACAGGCCATAGGCCTCGCGGTAGTTCACCGTGATCCAATAGGCGTAAAGCTTGGCCGCCGCATAAGGGCTGCGCGGATAGAACGGCGTGGTCTCGCGCTGGGGAACCTCGCGCACCTTGCCGAACAGTTCCGATGTGGACGCCTGATAGAACCGGGTGTTCTGCTCCAGCCCCAGGATGCGGATGGCTTCCAGCAGACGAAGCGTGCCCATGCCGTCGGCATTGGCGGTGTATTCGGGGGTCTCGAAGCTGACCTGCACGTGGCTTTGCGCGGCGAGGTTGTAGATCTCGTCGGGCTGCACCTGCTGGACGATGCGGATCAAGTTGCTGCTGTCGGTCAT
>DATGXU010000196.1:0-9835 GCA_035298685.1 Magnetospirillum sp.
ATACATCGGCACCGACGGGCGCTCGGCCAGCACCGCCTCGGCGATGCCGGGGCGGGCGCGGCGATGGTGACCAATCCGCGATTCCAGCGAACGGCGGATGGGGGCGACATTGGTGCGGAAACGCATATGGCTCATGGCCAGAACCTCCTCGCGACAGCGAGACAGCGACGGGGCGCGCTCCCAAGGGACATTATATCCCAAGAGCACGGCTCGAAGGTAACGACAGCGCGGTGACAACGCGAAAAATCGCGTTCCCCGGCTGCCGTCAGGTACTGGAGATACTGATAAGGATCGGGCTGTTCCCGTGGGTCGTAACGACCATGTCCACCTCCCTTAAGGGGCTGCCGGCCCACTAGACCGACTCTCCACCGAAAAGGACGCGTCCGTCGTTGCTTGACCCCCTGGCTGGTGAAAGTTCCCAACCATTCCACAGGTACGCGGCAAATTGCCGCAAGGGCCATGGGCACGTGCGTTATGCGTCTGGGCCCCTATATAGCCCGAGACAAATTTGCGATCAAGCCCCAATAGCTCGCGTCCAGTCCCGAACGACATACCCGGAATGGGGTATGTATGCGACAGCGCATAGGGAGAGGGGGACGCGAGCTTATTCCAGCAGCGACAAATAGGCCCACGCCACCGAGGCGGCGGCCAGGGCGGTCACCTCGGCGTGGTCGAATGGCGGCGCCACCTCGACCACGTCCATGCCGCGCCAATCCAGGCCGCCCAGGCGCTTGAGGATGCCCATGGCCTGCCAGGTGGCCAGCCCGCCCACCTCGGGCGTGCCGGTGCCGGGGGCGAAGGCGGGGTCCAGCGCGTCGATGTCGAACGACAGATAGGCGGGGCCGGCGCCGACGATGGCGCGCACCCGCTCGGCCACCGCCGCCGGATTGGACAGATGCACCTCCTCGGCGCTGATCACGGTGACGCCACGGGCCGGTGCCCAGTCGTGCACGTTCTTCTGGACCGGGCTGCGGATGCCGATCTGCACCATGCGGGCGGGGTCCACCAATCCCTCTTCCAGCACGTGCCACAGCACCGAGCCGTGGGCCAGCACCTGGCCGAAATTATCGGGCCAGGTGTCCACATGGGCGTCGAAATGCACCAGTCCCACCGGGCCGCCCAGGCGCTTGGTCAGCGCCCGCAGCAGCGGCAGGGTGATGGTGTGGTCGCCACCCAGGGTGACCAGATGGTCGATGGCGGCGGCCTGCTGCTCGATCAGTGCCAGCGAGGCGGGAATGTCGCCCAGCGCGATGGCGAAGTCGCCCAGATCGGCCACCCCCATGGCCGAGGGATCGTGCCAGTTGGCCGGGTTCTCGCCGTCCACCAGCATGCGGCTGGCGGCGCGGATGGCGTTAGGGGCCAGCCGGGCACCGGGACGGTTGGTGGTGCCCAGGTCGAACGGTACCCCGGCCACCGCCACCTTGGCCTTGGGATCGCGATTTGCGGTGCCCAGAAAGGTGGGGGGCAGGGCGAAAGTGGGGGTGACGGCCATGGTTCGGCTCCGGCAGGGGGCGATGGGCCGGAGTATAAGGTTTCGCCTAGGGAAGACAAAGGCGCCGCCGTCAGTGGCGTAGCCATCCCTCGAGTTCGCGGCGGATGGCCACCATCGGCTCGTCGTCGGGCAGCGTCACGTCGTTCCAGGTCAGCACCCTGCCGGCGGCGATCGGGCGGGCCAGAACGGCGCCATAGGTCAGCGCCAGCGGCAGGAAGCCTTGGCGGACCGCATCTTCCGCCGACAGCAGCTTGCCCCATGTGGTGAACCCGCCGGCGCCGTCCAGGGCCACGCCCGCCTTCAGGTCCGTCTTCGCCACCGCGACCACGTCGGCCACGAAATCCCTGGGGCTGCCGGTGGGCATGCCCAACAGCGCCGCCGACGCCACCGAGACGCCGGTTTCCATGCCCACCAGCTGGTGCGAACGCCAGCGCGCCGCATATTGGCAATCGTCGTCGGTGGGCAGGCCGTATTCGGGGAAGCATTGGGTGGCGAATTCCGACGACGTGCGGAACGTCACGAACGCCCCCCGGTGCAGACCGTTGGCGACGGCGCGGCCGTCGCGTTCGAGCGAGGAGGCCAGCTCCACCTGCCCGAAATCGCTGAGAAGGCCGCCATCCCAGCCGGGCTTGAAGATGCGGGCCAGATCGCTGGTGCCGCAGGGCGGCGTCTGTATGCCGGCCGGCGGCGGCTTCAGGCCGGTGGCGTTGGCCACCGCCGCCAGTTCCATGGCGGCGCGGCTGCCGTCCACCAGACTGGTCAGGACCTGGGCGTCCATGCCCGAGGCGCGCGCCCGCTCGGGGGTGATTCCGCAATAGCGCCATACGCTTTCCGGGGTGGCGCCCTGATAGCCGGGCAGCCAGCGGATGCCGCGCCCGGCGGCGGCGACTTCCAGGCCGCACGCCTGCGCCCAGTCCACCAGCTCGCAGATCAGCGCCGGATGGTCGCCATAGGCCAGGGAATAGACCACCCCGCGTTCACGGGCCCGCAGGGCCAGCAGCGGGCCGGCCAGGGAATCGGCGGCCAGGTTGACCATGACCACGTGGACGCCGCGCTCGATCGCCGCTTGCGCGTGGCGGATGCCCGGGCCGGGGTGGCTGGTGGCCTCGACCAGCACGTCCAGCCCATGGTTCTCGAACAGGGCCAGCGGGTCGGCGGTCACCCAGGTGCCGCCGCCGTCCAGCGCGTCGGCCAGTGACCGCGCCACCGCCTTGGCCGGCTGCCACTGCGCCAGGGCCAGGGCGGTGGGGGCGCGGTCGGGATCGATGTCGGCCACCGCCGCCACGTGCAGACCGGGCGTGCGCCGCGCCTGGGCCAGGAACATGGTGCCGAATTTTCCCGCCCCGATCAGCCCGACCCGCACGGGTTGACCGGCGGACGCCCGATCGGCCAGCAGCGTCCCAAGACTCATGGCATTCCCCCCGGGGGTTGATCCTTTGGCCTACAGGCTATCGCCAACCGGAGACGCTGCAAAGCGTGCGCGCAGGAATGGGCGGGTTGTCTGTGGCGGATGCCGGCCCAACATCATGGTCGCAGGGGCGTCCACCAGAGTGGTTTTCCACATCCGACACGCGCCGAGCTATCGCCTTCCGCCACCCATGGCGGCGCGGCGGGGCCGGGCGCGGCACGGAGCCGGCAATCGCGCGGGGGCGCCTACGGAACCGACACCACCAACGCCGAAAGGGGGCGGTGCCACGCAGAAGCATTAGACGATGAGGAGGTTGACGACGAATACCGTTTGTCCGCCCTGGCGCCAACGCCTGTTCGTCCGGCGGGGGGATGCCTGCCCTTGGGGCAGTTCCGCGCCGACGGAGAGTGACGGAGTATCAGCCAGCCGCACCGAAACATTGTCGTCCCCCGATGAATTGGCCGCCCGCCGTGAACATCTGAAAGGTAAGGACGGTTTCTTCATGCTGACGCGAGAGACGGGCCGGTTCCCACCCCGGCGGTCCGTCACCACGCACTGGCCGGTTTCGGCCCTCTCGATGGAGTGAGCGATGTACGCCGACGATATCTTCACCCGATACGCGCGCACCTACGAGGGTCGCAAGGACGTCGAGATGACCCTTCTGGAATATCTGGAAGGGTGCCGCGACGATCCCATGATGTTCGCGTCCAGCGCCGAACGCATGATCGCGGCCATCGGCGAGCCCGAGATCATCGACACCTCGCGCGACGCGCGGCTTTCCCGCGTGTTCATGAACCGCACCATCAAGGTTTATCCGGCCTTCGCCGATTTCTTCGGCATGGAGGAAACCATCGAGCGCATCGTCGGCTATTTCCGCCACGCCGCGCAGGGGCTCGAGGAACGCAAGCAGATCCTGTATCTGCTGGGGCCGGTGGGCGGCGGCAAGTCGTCGCTGGCCGAGCGCCTGAAGGCGCTGATCGAGCGCCACCCCATCTATGTGCTGAAGGCCGGCAAGGAGATGAGCCCGCTGTTCGAAAGCCCGCTGGGGCTGTTCGACGCCGACACCATGGGCGAGGTGCTGGAAGACAAATACGGCATTCCGCGCCGCCGCCTGCCCAGCCTGATGAGCCCGTGGGCGGTCAAGCGGCTGGAGGAATTCGCCGGCGACATCTCGCGCTTCCGCGTGGTCAAGGTGTTCCCGTCGCGCCTGAAGCAGATCGCCGTGGCCAAGTGCGAGCCCGGCGACGAGAACAACCAGGACATTTCCACCCTGGTCGGCAAGGTGGACATCCGCAAGCTCGAGATGTTCAGCCAGAACGACCCCGACGCCTATTCCTTCTCGGGCGGCTTGAACCGGTGCAGCCAGGGCCTGCTGGAATTCGTCGAGATGTTCAAGGCGCCCATCAAGATGCTGCATCCGCTGCTGACGGCGACGCAGGAGGGCAATTACGCCGGGTCCGAGAACATCGGCGCCATGCCGTTCCAGGGCATCGTGCTGGCCCATTCCAACGAGGCGGAATGGCAGACCTTCAAGAACAACAAGAACAACGAGGCCTTCATCGACCGCATCTGCGTGATCAAGGTGCCCTATTGCCTGCGCGTCAACGAGGAACAGAAGATCTATGAAAAGCTGATCCGCAGCTCGGAACTGGCCGAGGCGCCCTGCGCGCCGTCGACCATGGAGATGCTGGCCCGCTTCACCGTGCTGTCGCGGCTGAAGGAACACGAGAACTCGAACCTGTTCTCGAAGATGCGCGTCTATGACGGCGAGAACGTCAAGGAAACCGACCCCAAGGCCAAGCCCATGCAGGAGTACAAGGACTCCGCCGGGGTGGACGAGGGCATGGACGGTATCTCGACCCGCTTCGCCTTCAAGGTGCTGTCGTCCACCTTCAACTACGACACCACCGAGGTGGCGGCCGACCCGGTGCACCTGATGTACGTGCTGGAACAGGCGATCCGGCGCGAGCAGTTCCCCGAGGACACCGAAAAGAAATACCTGGAATTCATCAAGGGCGAGCTGGCCCCGCGTTATGCCGAGTTCATCGGCAACGAAATCCAGAAGGCCTATCTGGAAAGCTATCACGATTATGGCCAGAACCTGTTCGATCGCTACGTGGATTACGCCGACGCCTGGATCGAGGATCAGGACTTCAAGGACCCCGATACCGGCCAGTTGCTGAACCGCGAACTGCTGAACCAGGAACTGTCGAAGATCGAAAAGCCGGCGGGCATCGCCAACCCCAAGGATTTCCGCAACGAGGTGGTCAAGTTCGCCCTGCGCTCGCGCGCCGCCAACAAGGGGCGCAATCCGTCGTGGACCTCGTACGAAAAGATCCGCGAGGTGATCGAGAAGCGCATGTTCAGCCAGGTCGAGGATCTGCTGCCGGTGATCAGCTTCGGCAGCAAGAAGGACTCGGACACCGAAAAGAAGCACCACGATTTCGTCGAACGCATGATGACCCGCGGCTACACCGAGCGTCAGGTCCGGCGTCTGGTGGAATGGTACATGCGGGTCAAGCAGGCGGGGTGAGGATGTGGGAATGCCCCTCTCCCGCCCGGCGGGAGAGGGAACGAGAGGGAACACGCATGAACATCATCGACCGGCGCCTGAACCCCAAGGGCAAGAGCCTGGCCAACCGCCAGCGCTTTCTGCGGCGCGCGCGCCAGCAGATCCTGAAGGCGGTGCGCGAGGCCTCGGGCGAGCGGTCGATCACCGACATCGCCAACGGCGAACGCATCTCGATCCCCATGGACGGCCTGCGCGAGCCCAGCTTCCGCCGGGCCGCCCAGGGCGGCGTGCGCGACACCGTGGTGCCCGGCAACAAGGAATATGTGGAAGGCGACCTGATCCCCAAGCCGCCCATGGGCGGCGGCGACGGCGGCTCGCAAGGCAGCCCCGACGGCGACGGCGACGACGATTTCCGCTTCATCCTGTCCAAGGACGAGTTCCTGGACATCTTCCTGGACGACCTGGAACTGCCCGATCTGGTGAAGAAGAAAATCCGCCAGTCGGAATCCTATACGCTGACGCGGGCGGGCTTTTCCGTCACCGGCTCGCCCTCCAATCTCAACCTGGTGCGCACCATGCGCAACTCGCTGTCTCGGCGCATCGCGTTGCGGCGGCCCAAGCCCACCGACATCCAGGCGGTCGAGGACGAAATCCGCGCGCTGGAAGAAAGCGGCGACAATCCCGAGGCGCTGTCGGAACTGCGCGTCACCCTCGACCGCCTGCTCGCCCGCTCGAAGCGGGTGCCCTATATCGACCCGCTGGACGTGCGCTACAACCGCTTCGAGCACGTGCCCAAGCCGGTGACCCAGGCGGTGATGTTCTGCCTGATGGACGTGTCGGGCTCGATGACCGAGCACATGAAGGACCTGGCGAAGCGGTTCTTCATGCTGCTCTACCTGTTCCTGACCCGCCGCTACACCCACGTGGACATCGTCTTCATCCGCCACACCCACGAGGCCAAGGAGGTGGACGAGGACACCTTCTTCTATTCCACCGAAACCGGCGGCACGGTGGTGTCGACGGCGCTGACGGAAATGAAGCGGGTGATCGACGAACGCTATCCGCCCGGTGACTGGAACATCTATGCGGCGCAGGCGTCGGACGGCGACAACACCTCGTCCGACAACGCCCATGCCGCCAATCTGCTGGAAAACTCCATCCTGCCGCAGACCCAGTACTTCGCCTATATCGAAGTGGGCGCCGAGTACAAGGACTGGCTGGGCCGCGAAACCGATCTGTGGCGGACCTACAAGACGGTGGTGAAGCCCGGCGGCAACCTCGCCATGCGCAAGGTGCGGGTGCGCAGCCAGATTTTCCCGGTCTTCCGCGACCTGTTCTCGAAGGAACGCGCCCATGCTGGAAGCTGACGCCAAGCCGTCGCTGCTGTTCGACGGTGCCGATTGGGATTTCGCCAGGGTCCGGCGGGCCTATGACGCCATCGAGACCATCGCCAAGGGCGAACTGGGCCTGGACACCTATCCCAACCAGATCGAGGTGATCACCGCCGAGCAGATGCTGGACGCCTATTCCTCCATCGGCCTGCCGCTGATGTACAAGCACTGGTCGTTCGGCAAACGCTTCGCCCAGGACGAGGTGCTGTACCGCAAGGGCATGCGCGGGCTGGCCTACGAGATCGTCATCAATTCCAGCCCCTGCATAAGCTACATCATGGAAGAAAATTCCATGGCCATGCAGACCCTGGTGATCGCCCACGCCGCCTTCGGCCACAATCATTTCTTCAAGAACAACGCCCTGTTCCGCCAGTGGACCGACGCCCGCGGTATCCTGGACTACATGGAATTCGCCAAGGGATTCATCACCCGGGCCGAGGAACGCCACGGCCACGCGGCGGTGGAACGGGTGCTGGACGCCGCCCATGCGCTGATGAGCCACGGGGTGCATCGCTATCCGCGCAAGCGCGGCTACGACCTGCGCCAGGAACAGGAACGCGAGAACGAACGCCAGCAATACTTCCAGCAGACCTATAACGATTTGTGGCGAACGGTGCCCAAATCGCCCAGCACCATGCAGGGCGGCCGCGAGATGGCCGAGCGCAAGAAGCGGCTGCGCCTGCCCGAGGAGAACATCCTTTATTTCCTGGAAAAGACCGCGCCCAAGCTGGCGCCGTGGCAGCGGGAAATCCTGCGCATCGTCCGCAACGTGTCGCAGTATTTCTATCCGCAGAAGCAGACCAAGGTGATGAACGAAGGCTGCGCGACCATGACGCACTATCACATCGTCAGCCGTCTGCACGAACGCGGGCTGATCAGTGATGGCGCCTTCATGGAAATCCTGCATTCGCACACCAACGTGGTGTTTCAGCCGGATTTCGACGATCCGCGCTATAACGGCATCAACCCCTATGCCCTGGGCTTCGGCATGATGCAGGACATCAAGCGCATCTGCGAAAACCCCACGGCCGAAGACCGCGAATGGTTCCCCGACTTCGCCGGCAACACCGATCCGTGGGGAACCCTGCGCGCCGCCTGGGCCGACTACCGCGACGAAAGCTTCGTGCAGCAATTCCTGTCGCCGGCGCTGATCCGCAAGATGCGCCTGTTCAAGGTGCACAACGATTTCGACGCCCCCGACATGGCGGTCACCGCCATCCACAACGAACGCGGCTATCGGGCGGTCAGGAAGGCGCTGGCGCGGTCGTACGACATCAGCCATCTGGAATGCGACATCCAGATCGTCGACGTGGATCTGGCCGGCGACCGCCGGCTGGTGATGCAGCACCGGGTCGCCAACGGCATCCTGCTGGACGAGGACGAAGCGGTGCTGGCGCTGCGCCACGTGGCCAATTTGTGGGGCTACGAGGTGCGCCTGGTCGAAGTGGATGCCGAAACCGAAATGACGTTGCGCGAATACGACGACGTCTCGCCCACCATCAACCTGGCATAGCGACAGCGGCCGGCGAGGCATGGAAAATCGCCGGCCGCTGACGGAACGATGGAGTGGTTGGCGACGTTGACGTTGCCTCGGCGTTGGCCGCCGCCATTTCCGCCACCGTTCCGGTTGGATGATCTAGACTCATGTTTGCCCTCGCCGGGCGGGCGCATCCGCGCCCTTGGCCGCGCCCGCAAGGCGCAGGAGCGCCGCGCCTCATATTTGAAGCTCGGCGCTCTAAGCCGCGCGCATTTCGACCAGGAAGGTTTCGACCGCTTCCTCGAGAGTGGCGCTGTCGACCAAAAGGCTGTTGGCCGCCTCGAACACCTTTTGCGCCATCTGCCCGGTCTCGCTGGCGGCGCGGGCGACGCCGGCGATGCTGTTGGCGATGTCGCGGGTGCCGGCCGAGGCCTGCTCGATGTTGCGGGCAATCTCGGCGGTGGCGGCGCCCTGCTGCTCGACGGCCCCGGCGATGGCGGTGGACATTTCGTCGATGCGGGCGATGGTGGCGGCGATGTCGTCGATGGCCTGCACCGACGCCTTGGTTTCGTTCTGGACCGATGCGATCTGGTCGGCGATGTCCTCGGTGGCGCGGCGGGTCTGGCCGGACAGGCTTTTGACCTCGTTGGCGACCACGGCGAAGCCCTTGCCGGCCTCGCCGGCACGCGCACTTTCGATGGTGGCGTTCAGCGCCAGCAGGTTGGTCTGGCTGGCGATGGTGCCGATCATGGTGATCACCTCGCCGATCTTCTCGGCCGCGTTGGCCAGTCCGCCGATCTTGGCGGTGGCCTCGTGCACTTCGTGGGTGGCGGCGCGCGCGATGGTGGAGGATTCGCTCACCTGGCGCGAAATCTCGTGGATCGAGGCGGAAATCTCGGTTCCCGCCGACGACACCGTTTCCACGTTGGCGGTGGCCTGATCGGTGGCGGCGGCCACCGACGCGCTCAGGGTCTGGGTGTGTTCGGCGTTTCCGGAAAGCCGATCGGCCGAGCCATGCAGATGTTCCACCGCGCCCTTGATTTTCGCCAACAGCGCCACCATCACGCCGTCGAACTTTTCGGTGGCGGCCTGAATGCGCTGCTGGCGCTCGCGCTCGGCGGCCAGCCGCAGCATTTCCTCGTGCTCCAGTTCCTTCTTGCGGCGTTCGGCCTCCATGAAGCGCAGCAAGGCGCGGTTGATCTCGGCGATGTCGTCGTCGGCGTTTCCCACCACCACGGCAGCGTCCTTGCCCAGCGACACGGCGTTGACGTCTTCCACCACCGCCGCCAGACGGCGGCCGATTCGGCCGCTGAACAGTACGCTGGCGGCCACCACCAGCGTGGCGATCGCCGCCAGGGCTATCATGGCTACACGCCATGCCTGGGCCGACGACTGCATGGTGTCCATTGCCGCCAGCTGGCTTTCATGGGCGCTGTCGCCGATGGCGTGAAGCGACTGTTCGACCTTGGCGATGGCCGTCTCAAGCCTGGTGGCGTCGCTGTCGAATTCGCCCATCACCGCGTTGCCGGCCTCGGGGCCGCCGTCCACAGATCGG
>DATGXU010000197.1:0-4470 GCA_035298685.1 Magnetospirillum sp.
GGGCGATCTCGGCAAGCGGTTCAACGGCCGATTCTTCACCGCCGGTGACTCACGCGATCCCACTCAGGCCGGTGTCTGGGGCGCGGTGGTCGGCTCGTTCTACTCGGTGCTGGTCACCTTGCTGCTGTCGTTCCCGCTGGGCGTGGCGACGGCGGTGTACCTCGAGGAATTCGCCCCCAAGAACCGCTGGACCGACCTGATCGAGGTCAACATCAACAACCTGGCCGCCGTGCCCTCCATCGTCTTCGGCCTGCTGGGTCTGGCGGTGTTCCTGGCGGTGTTCGGCATGCCGCGCTCGGCCCCGCTGGTGGGCGGCCTGGTGCTGACGCTGATGACGTTGCCCACCATCATCATCGCCGCCCGCGCGGCGCTGAAAGCGGTGCCGCCGTCCATCCGCGAGGCGGCGCTGGGCATGGGTTCGTCGAAGCTGCAGATGGTCACCGACCACGTGCTGCCGCTGGCTTTGCCCGGCATCCTGACCGGCACCATCCTGGGCATGGCGCGCGCGCTGGGCGAATCGGCGCCGCTGCTGATGATCGGCATGGTCGCCTTCATCGTCGACATCCCCGGCGGGCCCATGGACCCGGCCACGGTGCTGCCGGTGCAGGTCTACCTGTGGGCCGACTCGTCCGAGCGTGCCTTCGTCGAAAAGACCTCGGCCGCCATCCTGGTGCTGCTGATGTTCCTGGCGACCATGAACCTGGCCGCCATCCTTCTCCGCAAGAAATTCGAACGCCGCTGGTAGGAAACACTCCCATGGCTCTCAACACCGCCGCAACCACCCAGACCGAACGCCACCTGGCCAAGGTCTCCGCCCGCGACGTCAACGTGTTCTACGGCGAAAAGCATGCCCTCAAGCATGTGGACCTGGACATCCGCGCCAACGAGGTCACCGCGCTGATCGGCCCGTCGGGCTGCGGCAAATCGACCTTCCTGCGCTGCATCAACCGCATGAACGACCTGATCGAGGTGGCGCGCGTCACCGGCTCGCTGACGCTGGACGGCGACGACATCTACGACCGCAAGGTCGACGTGGTGCAGTTGCGCGCCCGCGTCGGCATGGTGTTCCAAAAGCCGAACCCGTTCCCCAAATCCATCTACGACAACGTCGCCTACGGCCCGCGCATCCACGGCATGGCCAGGAACCAGAGCGAGTTGGACGAAATCGTCATGACCAGCCTGGAAAAGGCCGGCCTGCTGGCCGAGGTCAAGGATCGCCTTGACGAGCCGGGCACCGGCCTGTCGGGCGGCCAGCAGCAGCGCCTGTGCATCGCCCGCGCCATCGCCGTCAGCCCCGAGGTCATCCTGATGGACGAGCCGTGCTCGGCGCTGGACCCCATCGCCACCGCCAAGGTGGAAGAGCTGATCGACGAATTGCGCGAGAACTTCACCATCGTCATCGTCACCCATTCCATGCAGCAGGCCGCCCGCGTGTCGCAGCGCACCGCGTTCTTCCATCTGGGTGAGCTTGTCGAGGTCAGCGACACCGAACAGATCTTCACCAACCCGCAGCATCCGCTGACCCAGGGCTACATCACCGGCCGCTTCGGCTGACGACAAGCATGTCCAAAACGAAGACCGGGGCGAGCGAAGCGACGGACTGGCCCGTTGAGGGTCCGCGCGCGGCTGCGCGCGTGAGCCAAGGGCGCGGATGCACCCGCCCGGCGCATGAGGGCTAGAAACAGATGACCGAACACACGGTGAAATCCTACGACGAGGAACTGGCGCATCTGACCAACATCATCGCCCGCATGGGCGGGATGGCAGAGGCCCAGTTCGCCGCCGCGCTGCAGGCCTTGGGCAAGCGCGACAGCGATCTGGCCGCCCGCGTGGTGGCCGGCGACGCCCGCGTCGACGAACTCGAGCAGGAGGTGCAAAGCTTTACCGTCCGCCTGCTCGCCCTGCGCCAGCCGGTGGCCAGCGACCTGCGCCATATCGTCGCCGCGCTGAAAATCAGCTCGGAACTCGAGCGCATCGCCGATTACGCCGCCAACGTGGCCAAGCGCACCCTGGTGCTGAACCAGCTGCCGGCGGTCAAGCCGGTCTCGGCGGTGCTGCATCTGGCCCGCATCGTCCAGGAAATCCTGAAGGACATCCTGGACGCCTATATCGAGCGCGACGTCGAGCGCGCGGTGCGGGTGTGGAACCGGGACGAGGAGGTGGACGACATGTACACCGGCCTGTTCCGCGAACTCATCACCTACATGATGGAAGACCCGCGCACCATCACCGCGTGCACGCACCTGATGTTCATGGCAAAGAATATCGAACGCATCGGCGACCATGCCACCAACATCGCCGAGACCTTGCACTTCCTTGTGGTCGGCACGCCGCTGAAGGGCGCGCGCCCCAAGGGCAACGCCGTGGCTCCGGAATAAGAGGGGAATTCGGGCCAAATGAAGCCGCTTATCCTGATCGTCGAGGACGAAGCCGCCCTCGCCACCATGCTGCGCTATAATCTGGAAAAGGAAGGCTTTCGCGTTTGCGAGGCCGGCGACGGCGAGGAAGCATTGACCGTCGTGGCCGAGCGCAAGCCCGATCTGGTGCTGCTGGACTGGATGCTGCCCAGCCTGTCCGGCATCGAAGTGTGCCGCCAGCTGCGCCGCAAGCAGGCGACCCGCGAATTGCCGGTGATCATGCTGACCGCGCGCGGCGAGGAAGGCGACAAGATCAGGGGCCTGAACATCGGCGCCGACGATTATATGACCAAGCCGTTCAGCCTGCCGGAGCTGATGGCCCGCATCCGCGCCATGCTGCGCCGGATGCAGCCGGTGACCCCCAAGGGCACCCTGCGGTTCGCCGATATCAGCATGGATCTGGCCGCCCACCGCGTCACCCGCGGCGACCGCGCCATCCATCTGGGCCCCACCGAATTCCGCCTGCTGCAATTCTTCATGCAGCACCCCGGCAACGTCTTCAGCCGCGAGGAATTGCTGAACGCGGTGTGGGGACCCGACATCTATGTGGAACCGCGCACGGTGGACGTTCACATCCGCCGCCTGCGCAAGGCGCTGAACGGCGACAACGACAACGACATCATCCGCACCGTGCGCGCCGCCGGCTATTCCCTGGATGAAAACGGCGAAGCGGTCTGATTGCACAAATTATGCGCAGTCATGATGGGCACGCCTAAAAAATAGGTGCCCAAGGAAACGCCGAGAAAGCGGGCAATAGGGCTTCAACCCCAGGGGTTGAGGCCCTTTTCGCATTTGGCACGGACCTTGCCTCTAACGAAGCAGATTGACGAGCCGGGCGTACCGGTCCGGCTCAACCCAGAGGGGGTCCCATGAAGTACATCACCGCCATCATCAAGCCCTTCAAGCTGGACGAAGTCCGCGACGCCCTGTCGGCGGCGGGCATCCAAGGCCTGACCGTGACCGAATGCAAGGGCTTCGGCCGCCAGAAGGGGCAGACCGAAATCTATCGCGGCGCCGAATACGTCGCCCATTTCGTGCCCAAGGTGAAGGTCGAGCTGGTGGTGGCCGCGGCGGAAGCCGACAAGGCGGTCGAAGCCATCATGCAGGCCGGCCGCACCGGCAAGATGGGCGACGGCAAGATCTTCGTGGGCGACGTGACCCACGTGGTGCGCATCCGCACCGGCGAAACCAACCAGGACGCCATCTAAGGAAAGGCCGACAAGATGCAAATCCTTCGCAAAAGCAAGGAACTGGCCGTCGCCGCGGCCACCCTGGCGCTGAGCTCGGGCGCCGCCCTGGCCCAGGAAGCCGCCGCCGAGGCCGCGCCGGCCGCCGCTCCGGCGGTGCTGAATACCGGCGACACCGCGTGGATGCTGGTGTCGTCGGTGCTGGTGCTGATGATGCTGGTTCCCGGCCTCGCCCTGTTCTACGGCGGTCTGGTGCGCAAGAAGAACGTGCTGGCGGTGCTGATGCAGTCCATGTTCGGCGCCGGCCTGCTGTCGGTGCTGTGGATCGTGGTGGGCTATTCGCTGGCCTTCACCGAGGGCAACGCCTTCTTCGGCGGCTTCTCCAAGGTCATGCTGGCCGGCATCCTGCCCGACACCCTGTCGGGCACCATCCCTGAATTCGTCTTCGTGATGTTCCAGGGCACCTTCGCCATCATCACCCCGGTCATCATCCTGGGCGGCCCGGCCGACCGCATGAAATTCAGCGCCGCCATGCTGTTCTGCGCGCTGTGGCTGGTTCTGGTCTACGCGCCGGTCGCCCACATGGTGTGGGGCCCCGGCGGCTATCTGGCCGGTGACGGCGTGCTGGACTTCGCCGGCGGCACCGTGGTGCACATCAACTCGGGCGTGGCCGGCCTGATCGCCGCCATCCTGATCGGCAAGCGTTCCGGTCTGGGCAACGAAAGCATGGCCCCGCACAACCTGGCCTTCACCATGATCGGCGGCGCGCTGCTGTGGGTGGGTTGGTTCGGCTTCAACGCCGGTTCGGCCCTGACCGCCGGCGGCAGCGCGGGCGTGGCCATGATCAACACCCATGTGGCCACCTC
>DATGXU010000198.1:0-31320 GCA_035298685.1 Magnetospirillum sp.
TCGGCGGGGCAAAGCCGTCGCGGTCGATGGCGCCGATGGCCGCAGCCGCCAGCACCACCAGCGGAAACGGCATCCCCAGCACGAAGATGGCGACGAAGGCGACCACCGCCACCGAGACGGCGGGAACGCCCTTGATCGCGCGGCGGCCGATCCGCAGCGTCGCCTCGATCACCACCGCCAGCACCGCCGGTTTGAGCCCCAGGAAAAGCCCCTGAACCAGCGGCACCTGATGGAAGCCGGCATACAGCGCGGCCAACCCCATCATCACCACAAAGCCCGGCAGCACGAACAGCGCGCCGGCGGCGATGCCGCCGGGAATACGGTGCAGGTACCAGCCGGCATAGGTGGCCAGCTGCTGGGCTTCGGGCCCCGGCAGCAGCATGCAGAAATTGAGGGCGTGCAGAAATCGCGGCTCGTCCAGCCACTTCTTTTCGTCCACCAGAATGCGATGCATGGTGGCGATCTGACCGGCCGGGCCGCCAAACGACAGCAGGCCGATGCGCAGGAAGGTGCGCAGGGTTTCGCGCCACGACGGCATCAAACGGTGATCCCCGGCAAGGTGGGCGGCAGCGCCAGGACATCCGCCAGCACCGACAGGCCGCGCCGCAACTCTTCGCGGTCGGGCGGGCACGAAATGGACAGGCGCACGCCATCCAACGCGGGACGGCCGACGGCGAAGGTTTCGGTAGGGGCGATGGTGACGCCGCGCCGCGCCGCCTCGGCGACGAAATCCGACGACCGCCATGGCGGCACCATGGGCAGCCACACATTGTAGGCCGGCGTGCACGGGCGCACGCCTTCGCCCAGGATTTCCACCGCCAGCTCGGCGCGCGCGGTCATTTCCCGGCGCAGGCGGGCGGAGATTTCGAAGGCGCTGCCTTCCTCGATCATCACACAGGCGACCTCGATCAGCGATGTCGGCAACGACAGGGTCAGCGCGCCGATAGCGGCGTCGAACCGGGTCTTCAGCGCAGCGGGAACAGTGGCGAAGGCGGTGCGCAAACCGGGCGAGACGCTTTTCGACAGAGTGCTGAGGTAAACGCACCGCTCGGGCGCATAGACCTGCAGCGGGGGCGGGGCATCGGGATGAAGAAAGCGGTGCACCCCGTCCTCGATGATGAACCCGTCATGCCGGCGGGCCGAAGCGGCGATAGCGCGGCGGCGATCGTCGTCCAGGGTGGTGGTCATGGGGTTCTGGACGGTGGCGATGGTGTACAGCACCTTGGCACCGCGCTGAAAGGCGCGCTCGACCTCGTCGGGGATCAGCCCGCCGCCATCCATGGCGACCGGGATCAGCGTGCGCCCCATCAGGCTGACCGCCGATTTGATGCCGGGATAGGTGTATTCCTCGACCGCCACCGCGTCGCCGGGCACCGTCATCACCGCCAGCGCCGCCAGAATGGCCTGCTGGCTGCCGGCGGTCACCGCCACCCCTTCCGGCGTCACCTCGGCGCCTTCCTTGGTCAGCCACAGCGCGCCAGCGGCGCGGTGACGCGCACTCAGTTCCTCGAAACGATAGGCCATCAGGTTGGCAAGGTCGTTGCGCCGCGCCAGCCGGGCCAGAATCGGCCCCACCGCCCACGCCCCCTGGTCGCCATCGGGGCGGTTGACCGCCATGTTGATCTGGCCGTTCCGCGGCTCCGACGCCTCGTTCAGGTATTGCGCCACCGCCGGATCGCCGCATTGAGGATCGCGCACGAACGTGCCACGCCCGACCTCGCCCGACAGCAGCCCCTGGCGTTCGGCCTCGGCATAGGCGCGCGCCACCGTTCCCACCGTCACCTTCAGCCGCCACGCCAGGTCGCGGTGGGTGGGCATGCGGGTGCCGGGCGACAGCCGTCCGGCCGCCATGTCGGCGGCGATGGCATCGACGATGGCCCGATATTTCGGGCCGGTGGAGTCGGTCAGAGAGGGAAGCCAAGTTGACATGGTGTCAATGTTCGCATTGACACCCACGCCGCGTCAATCAATGACTCATTCATGGTGTCAATTATGGAAAGCACCATGGAACAGATGGATTGTATCGATTCAATTTGCGCAGAGGGCACGGACACCGAGAAACCGTCGCCATTGGTGCGCCTGTTCGACGGCCTGCTGACATGGCTGGAGCGGTCGCGCGAACGCGCCAGCCTGGGGCGGCTGGATGATCGGGCGCTGTCGGATTTCGGCCAGAACCGCTCAGCCGCCGCCGCGGAATCCCGCAAGCCGTTCTGGCGCGAATGAAGCACCCCCCTTGACCTTCGTTATAGTTCTGTTCACGGCAAAATGGGTATTTAATGGATAGCTTTCCGTTGCGGAGGTCCGTGCCGTGCCCGCCATCGACAAAGCCTTGTCCGTCGGCGTACCCGACCTGGACGAGGACCACCAGAACCTGCTGGACCTGATCGACCGCTTGCCGCAGGCCACCACCCACAAACAGGTCGCCCTGCTGACCGCCGAGGTGGCGGATCACCTGCACCTGCATTTCCGCCGCGAGGAAGGCCTGCTGGAAAGTTATGGCTGGCCGGGCTTGGCCGCCCATCGCCTGGAACATGCCCAGTTCGAGCAGCGGCTGAACGAACTGGTCAAGACCTTGACCGCCGACAACGCCGCGCAGTTTGCGGCCACGCTGCGCAACACGCTGAGCACGTGGTTCAAGGCCCACGTGACCGGCGCGGACATGCAGTACCGCGACCACATGCGCCATGCGGTAAGCCGGGGGGCGCGCCTGGGCCTTAAGAAGGTGCGCATCGCCCTGCTGTTGCCGGCGCTGCTGGTGGCGCTGGCGGTTCCCCTGTTGGCGGCGACCGGCGTCGTCGTGGCCGACAATTGGCGCCAGCACCAGATGGCCGAGGACACCGCCGCCAGCAACGCCATCGCCGATCTGCTGCTGGAAGCCGCCGGCCATTGGGCCGTGGAACGCGGCCGCACCAACGCCGCTCTGAACACCCCGCTGGAACAGGTCGCCGCCCATCAGGGCGAAATCGCCAAGCGCCGCCAGGCCGCCGACGCCGCCTGGATCGAAGCCGTGGCGCGGCTGGGCGCCGACCGCCGGCCGTTCCCCCAACCGGCCCTGCTGGACAAGGCCAAGGCGGCCCATCAGCGGCTGGTGGCGCTGCGCGGCCGCATCGACGGCGAACTGGCGAAGCCGTTCGACCAGCGCGACCGGGCGGTGATGAAGGAATGGTTCCCCACCATCACCGGCCTGATCGACGAAACCCAGTCGGTGCGCCTGATCGCCAGCCGCAACGGCGGCGGCGTTGCCGCCAGCGTGTCCGACATCGCCGACCTCAAGCATTTCGTCTGGGTGATGAGCGAGTATGCCGGCCGCGAGCGCGCCCGCGTCGGCGCCCTGGTGTCGTCGGAATCGGCCATGACCACCACGTCGCTGACCGAACTCGCCACCTTCCGGGGGCGGGTGGAAATGGCGTGGAGCCGCCTGCAATCCGCCCGCGAGGCCGGCATCCTGCCGCCCAATGTTCTGGCCGCAATGGACCAGGTGCAGTCGAAATTCTTCGGCAATTACCAGCAGGTGCGGGAAAGCGTGTACCAGGCCGGCATGGCCGGCGGCGTCTATTCCATCGACGGCCCCGGCTGGATGAAGGAATCCACCGCCGCCATCGACACCGTCCTGGCGCTGTCGCGGGTGATGGGCGAGTATTCGGCGGAACTGTCCGGCGAAATGCGGCGCGAAAGCGTGACCGGGCTGGCCGGGGCCGCCACCGCGCTGGCGGCCGGCCTGGGCATCGCCCTGCTGGCCGGGTTGCTGATCCGCAGCCGGGTCACCCGCCCCGTCGCCCGGATGACGGCGGTGATGACCGAGCTGGCCGGCGGCAACACCGACGTGGATTTCGTCGCCAAGACCGACGACGAAATCGGCGAGTTGTCGCGCGCGTTCATGAGCTTCAAGAAAAGCATGATCCGCGACCGCCAGCGCCGGCTGGCCGAGCAGTTGGAAACCGAGGAGCAGATCGCCCGCAAACAGCGCATCGAGACGCTGACCGCCGGCTTCGATGCCGCCATCCGCGACGTTCTGACCACGGTGTCGGGCGCCGCCGAACGCCTGCATGCCTCGGCCACCGCCATGTCGGCCAATGCCGAGGAAACCAACCGCCAGAGCGCCGCCGTTTCCAGCGCCACCGAACAGGCCAGCGCCAACGTGGAAACCGTCTCGGCGGCAGGCGCGCAGTTGAACGCCTCGATCCACGAGATCGCCCAGCAGGTGGCGCGCACCGCCCAGATGGCCAACCGCGCCGCCAGCGAAGCGGAAGCCGCCGACCGGCGGGTGGAATCGCTGACCGACGCCGCCAACAAGGTGGGACAGATCGTGCAGATGATCAACGCCATCGCCCGCCAGACCAACCTGCTGGCCTTGAACGCCACCATCGAGGCGGCACGGGCGGGAGACGCCGGCAAGGGTTTCGCCGTGGTCGCCAACGAGGTGAAAACCCTGGCCAACCAGACCGGCAAGGCCACCGAGGAAATTGCCGCCCAGATTGCCGCCATCCAGGCGGAAACCGGGGCCGCCGTGAATGCCATCCGCGGCATCACCCACACCATCGACGAGGTCAACGAGCTGACCGCATCGGTGGCCGCAGCCGTGGAAGAACAATCGTCGGCCACGGCGGAAATCAGCCGTTCGGTCACCGAGGCTTCGCGGGGGACCGCCGAGGTCGCCAGCAACATCGCCGGCGTGGCCCAGGCCGCCGGCGAAACCGGACGCATGTCGCGCGATGTGTACGACGCCGCCAGCCTATTGATCGGCGAGAGCCGCCGGATGGAAAACGAAGTGGAGACATTCCTGGGCGATATGCGTAGCCATTAATCCATCCGGCATGCCGGTTCGTATGGATGACGGCAAGGGTGGGTGTGGCGGGATTGCTTTTTTTCTACTCACACGAACACTGTGGCTAGAAATTCATCAAAGCAGTCCGCCCTCCACGCCCCCACCATGCCTCTGAAAACAGACCCTGCCACATCCCGCCCCGACGTGCCCTGGCTGACGTCGTTCCAGATGGGCCACGAGCGCATCGACGCCGAGCACCGCGCCGTCATCGAACAGGCCAACGTTGTGTGTTCACTCGCCCCCGGCGGAGCCGGCACGGCCGCGCTGCTGACGGCGGCCCGGCGACTGATTGCCGTCACCGAAGAGCACTTCATCAGCGAGGAGACACTGTTTCCCGCCATCGGGTACCGCGATGCCCGCACCCACGTGCGCGAACACATGTCCATCCGCGCCGCGCTGGCGGCTCTGCTGCTGACCGACCAGGACCACGACGTGGCCGCCGCCGCCAGCACCGTGCGATTGCTGCTGATCGAACACATCGTGCGCCACGATCTGGCGTTCAAAACCTGGATCGAACAATCCCTGGGCCGATAGGCGGCAACGTCCTTTCGCCTTGCCACCCCGCGCCAACGAAAAAGGGCCCCGGTTTCCCGAGGCCCCCTTCCCATTCGCAACCGGTGCGTCCGATTATTCCACGGCTTCCTTGCGGGCCTTGGCGTAACCGATGCTTTCCAGGCTCTCTTCGATCTCGTCCAGGATCGACGGATCGTCGATGGTGGCCGGCATCTTGTAGTCCTGATTATCGGCGATCTTCTGCATGGTGCCGCGCAGGATCTTGCCCGAGCGGGTCTTGGGCAGACGCTTGACCACGGTGCAGCTCTTGAACGCCGCCACCGGGCCGATGGTCTCGCGCACCAGGGCGACGATTTCCTTCAGCACCTGGGCGTCCGGCTTGGTCACGCCGGCCTTGAGGCAGACGAAGCCCAGCGGCAGCTGACCCTTGAGCTGGTCGGCGACGCCGATGACGGCGCACTCGGCCACGTCGGGGTGGCTGGCCAGCACTTCTTCCATCTGACCGGTGGACAGGCGATGGCCGGCCACGTTGATGATGTCGTCGGTGCGGCTCATCACATAGGCGTAGCCGTCTTCATCGATCATGCCGGCGTCGGCGGTCTTGTAGTAGCCCGGGAACTCGGACATGTAGCTGTCGAAGAACCGCTGCTCGGCATTCCACAGGGTGTAGAAGGTGCCGGGCGGCAACGGCAGCTTGACCACCAGCGAGCCGGTTTGGCCGGGCTTGCACGGATGGTGGCCTTCGTCCAGAACCTGCAGGTCCCAGCCGGGAACGGCCTTGGTCGGCGAACCGGGCTTGACCGGGAACAGGTGCAGGCCGACGCAGTTGGCGGCGATGGCCCAGCCGGTTTCGGTCTGCCACCAGTGGTCGACCACCGGAACGTTCAGGTTGGTCTGCGCCCACTTGATGGTGTCGGGGTCCGAACGCTCGCCGGCCAGGAACAGGGTCTGCAGCGACGACAGATCGTAGTTCTTCAGCAGCTCGCCGTTCGGGTCCTCGCGCTTGATGGCGCGGAAGGCGGTGGGAGCGGTGAACAACGCGGTGATCTTGTGCTCGCTGATAACGCGCCAGAAGGCGCCGGCATCGGGAGTGCCGACCGGCTTGCCCTCGTACACCACGGTGGTGGCGCCATGGAACAGCGGGGCATAGCAGATGTAGGAGTGGCCGACGACCCAACCCACGTCCGAGGCGGCCCAGAACACCTGGCCCGGCTCGATGTTGTAGATGGCCTTCATGGACCACTTCAGCGCCACCAGATGGCCGCCGTTGTCACGCACGACGCCCTTGGGCTGGCCGGTGGTGCCCGAGGTGTACAGGATGTACAGCGGATCGGTGGCGGCGACCGACACGCACTCGGCCGGGGTGGCCTTGGCGGTCAGCTCTTCCCAATCGTGGTCGCGGCCGGCGATCAGCTGGGCTTCGGCCTGCGGACGCTTGAGGATGATGGTGGCCGACGGCTTGTGATCGGCCAGCTCGATGGCATGGTCCAGCAGCGGCTTGTAGGGAATGACCTTGGTGGTCTCGATGCCGCAGGTGGCCGACACGATCACCTTGGGCTGGGCGTCGTTGATGCGGGTCGCCAGCTCGTTCGAGGCGAAACCGCCGAACACCACCGAATGCACGGCGCCAAGGCGGGCGCAGGCCAGCATGGCGACCACGGCTTCCGGGACCATCGGCATGTAGACGATGACGCGGTCGCCCTTGTCCACACCCAGGCCGCGCAGGGCGCCGGCGAACTTGGACACCTGGTCCTGCAGTTCCGCATAGGTGATGGTGCGCTTGGTGTTGGTGACCGGGCTGTCATAGATGATCGCAGCCTGAGCGCCGCGGCCGCCTTCCACATGGCGGTCCACCGCGTTGTAGCAGGTGTTGACCTCGGCGCCGGTGAACCAGCGGTAGAACGGCTTGCGAGAGTCGTCCAGGACCTTGTCCCAGGTCTTGTACCAGCTGATTTCCTTGGCGGCCTCGGCCCAGAACCCCTCGGGATCCTTCAGCGAAGCGTCGTAGGCCTGTTGATAAGCATTGGTCATTTACGGCCGTTCCCTCTGCTAAACAGCGAATTTCCCCCGGGGGTTGGGCGAACCGTCCCCCTTATGGCGGACGCCAAGATGCAACAACCTGGAAATTTTTGCAAAGGGCCAATCGTTGCAAACGAAACTTTTCTCTGATGGCTCGACCAAATCGGTCAGTAAATGACCCGGCCCGCCGCACCCCGAAAACGCGCCGGGGCCGCTTGTCGGGCCGATCCGAGCGCCATCGAGCGCAACTCGGACGCGGCGCCGACACGCGGCCCCGGTCGGAAAACCTATGGCGTGAGGTTGGGCTGGCCTAATGGGTTAGCGCGGGACCAAGCCGCGCCAGTTCATCCTTGATCGCCAGTTTCTGGCGTTTCAGCACGGCGATTTGCGGCTCGTTGGGATAGGGGCGCCGGGTTTCCGCAGCGATGGCGGTTTCCAAAGCGGCATGCTTGGCTTTCAAAGACTCGATCCGGTCCTGAAGGCTCATTACTATCCTCCCTGCACAATGGGGTGAGGAAGGAAGTGTATGCCCCAGACGCAGGGCTTGTCAGCAGAGAAAATCGGCTTTCATGCCTTATCGCAATTGCGAAAGCAACCCCCTTTCGTAGGGTCTTTCCAAATCGGGAGGTACATCGATGGCGGAAGCCCCGCGTCGGCTGGTGGTGGGGATTAGCGGTGCATCCGGCGTGGTGTACGGCATTCGGGTGCTGCAGACCCTGGCCCCGTTGGGAATTGAAACCCATCTGGTCATGAGCAAGGCGGCCGAGGTCACGCTGGCCCACGAGACGCGAACCAAGCTGGCCGAAGTGCGGGAGCTGGCCACCGCCTGGTACAAGCCCGAGGATATCGGGGCGGCACCGGCGTCGGGGTCGTTCCGCACCCTGGGCATGATCGTGGCGCCGTGCTCGGTCCGCTCGATGAGCGAGATCGCCAGCGGGGTCACCACCTCGCTGCTGACGCGGGCGGCGGACGTGGCGCTGAAGGAACGCCGGCGGCTGGTGCTGATGGTGCGCGAAACGCCGCTGCACACCGGACACCTGCGGACCATGCTGCAATTGTCGGAAATGGGCGCGGTGGTGGCACCGCCGGTGCCGGCGTTCTATGCCCGGCCGGACAGCCTTGACGCCATGGTGGACCACACGGTCGGGCGCATGCTCGACCTGTTCGACATCGACACCGACCTGGTCCGCCGCTGGGGCGAATAGGAAAAAACCCCGATGAGCCGGGCTCATCGGGGTTTTTCCGTCACAGGCAGACGTTCATGTCGCCGATATAGATGCCCAGGCCGCGCGCGGTGTGGGCCAGGGTGCCATAGGGATCGACGGCGCGGGTGATGCCGGCGATCTCGGACAGCGGCACGTCCACCACCGAGCCGTGCTGCCACGCCACCATGCGATCCATCTTGCCCTGGGCGATCAGGTCCACCGCGTGGACACCGAAGGCCGAGGCGATCAGGCGATCGCGCATGTTGGGCGTGCCGCCGCGCTGGACGTGGCCCAGCACGGTGACGCGGGTTTCGGCGTCCACCATGTCGCTCAGCTTGGCGGCCAGATACTGGCCGATGCCGCCGTAGCGGGCCTCGCCGCCGGTCTGCACCTGGGTGACCGAGCGGCCGCATTCCGTCTTGCAGCCTTCGGCGACCACCACCAGGGCGTGGTTGCGGCCTTCGTCGCGCACCTCGTTGATCTTGGCGGCGATGCCTTCCAGGCTGTAGGGGATTTCCGGGATCAGGATGACGTCGGCGCCGCCGCCGATGCCCGAGGACAAGGCGATGTGGCCGACGTCACGGCCCATGACCTCGAGGATCATGACGCGGTGATGGCTGGCGGCGGTGGGGGCCAGGCGGTCGATGGCCTCGGTCGCCACGCCCAGCGCGGTGACGTAGCCGATGGCGTAGTCGGTGTGGGCGACGTCGTTGTCGATGGTCTTGGGAATGCCCACCATGGGCACGCAACCCATCTTGCACAGCTTGTTCAGGATGCGCATGGACCCATCACCGCCGATGACGATCAGCGCGTCCAGGCCCAGCTCCTTGTAGCCTTCCACGAAATCCTGCGACCGGTCGCGCTTGCTGCCGTCGGGCATGGGATAGGCGAAGGGGTCGCCCTTGTTGATGGTGCCCAGGATGGTGCCGCCCTGGCGCAACATTTCGCCGGACGCGACCGAAAGGTCGAATTCCACGTAGTCCAGGGGCCGGTTCATCAGGCCCAGGCTGCCGTCGCGGATGCCGAACACACGCCAGCCATAGCCGCGGATGGCGCGATGGACCACCGCGCGCAAGGCGGCATTAAGCCCCGCGCAGTCACCGCCACTGGTTAGAATGCCAATACGCTTTTCTGCCATGAGTACTCCTCCAGGCGAGTCGACCTTACCCATACCGTTTCCGCCTGAGTTCTGCTACTGTCAACCTGGAACACCTACGCAAGTATCTTTTCTCCGTCATGATCGACGACAACATCGAAGAAATTCGCCGCAAGCTGGCCGACCTGAGCACCGAGCACCGGGACCTGGACGACGTCATCGGCCGCATGGCCAGTGATCCGTTCATGGACCAGTTGCGCCTGCAGCGCCTCAAAAAGCGCAAGCTGATGCTGAAAGATCAGATCGCCGCGCTGGAAAATCAGCTAATCCCAAACATCATCGCCTAGCAGAGTGCGAAAACGCCTTTTTGAGTCTTCCGCCCTCATTCTCGTCATGCGCGGGCTTGACCCGCGCATCCACGTGCTGTCGCCTATCTCCTTGTTCTAAAGCGGAGCCGCGTGGATGGCCGTGTCAAGCACGGCCATGACGAAAGGGACAGCCGGCCCCAAGGAAGAGTATTTCCGCCCCCTGCTAGGTTAACGCCTCGGGGGTCATTTGCGCCCGCCGGGCCAGATCGGCGGCGGCGATGGAGGCCTCGGCGCTGTCACCGGCGCGCAATTCGTGGAACCCGCACGCCGGGACCAACGCTATCCGGCCATCCTGCCAGATGAAGGGCGGCGACACGATACGGTCGCAGATGGCCTCCATCTTCGCGCGCGCCATTTCCTCGGAGGTGCCGGCCAGCAGAACGGCAAAATCCGAGCCCCCCAGGCATCCGACCATGTCGGTGGCGCGCACGGCGCCCAACACGCAGCCGGCCACATGCCGCAACGCCCCCTCGCCCGCCGCCAGGCCGTGGATGCGCCGCAACGCCTCGATCCCGCCCACCTGCAGCAGCGCCAGGGTGCCATGGCCGTCACCGCCGGTCAGGAACGAGTCCAACTCGCGCACGAAGGCGCGGCGGCTCAGGCACGGCACCACCGAATGGCGGTCGGAATGGCGGTCCAGCCAGGCGGCGCGATGCTCGGCCTGTTCCGCCACCCAGTGCAGGCGGTCGATCTCGGCCAGCAGCGGCGCCACCGCCGCCAGCAAGGCGGGCGTAACCGCGCTGGCGGGCAGGCCCAGCACCGAGGCCACGTCGGCGGCGGTGGGATGGGGCGTGGGCCGGGGCGGCTGCTCATAGGCATGGGGCGGCAGATGGCGCCGTGGCGGGCCGTCATGGCCGGGCGCGTATTCCTGGACCCTGTACGCCGGATCGACGCGTTCTGCGCGATATTCGGTGCCCATGGAATTCTTCCGTAAAATCAAGGCGATTATAGCACAGACCACAGGGCACTTGCACGCGGGCGCATCATTCCTATAATCCGCCCTTTCCTCGAATGCCCCTTTGGTGGGAGAGGACCGAGATATGACGAACGCCGCTCCGCTGGTTGGCATCATCATGGGCAGCCAGTCCGACTGGGAAACCATGCGCCATGCCGCGCAAATCCTGGCCGATCTGGGCGTGGCCTACGAGACTCGCATCGTCTCGGCCCACCGCACCCCGAAACGTCTGGTCGATTACGCCACCTCGGCCAAGGGCCGTGGGCTCAAGGTCATCGTCGCCGGGGCCGGCGGCGCCGCCCATCTGCCCGGCATGGCCGCCAGCATGACGCCGCTGCCCGTGCTGGGCGTGCCGGTGGAAAGCCGCACCATGAAGGGCATCGACTCGCTGTATTCCATCGTCCAGATGCCCGGCGGCGTGCCGGTGGGCACCCTGGCCATCGGCAAGGCCGGCGCCACCAATGCCGGCCTGCTGGCGGTGTCGATCCTGGCGCTGGCCGACGACGCCCTGGCCGGCCGGCTCGAGGACTGGCGGACCCGCCAGACCGATCAGGTGGCCGAAATGCCGGTCGATCCCGACCATCCCGATCTGATCGTCTGACCCGGCCATGACCACGTCCGCTCCCCTGCCGCCCGGCGGCACCATCGGCATCATCGGCGGCGGCCAGTTGGGCCGCATGTCCGCCCTGGCGGCGGCCCGCCTGGGCTATCGCGTCCACGTGTTCTGCCCCGAATCCGACAGCCCCACCGAGCAGGTGGCGGCGGCGGCCACCGTGGCCGAATACACCGACCTGGCCGCGCTGGAAGCCTTTGCCCGCGCCGTCGACGTGGTGACGTTCGAGTTCGAGAACATCCCGGCGGAAAGCGTGCGCCTGCTGGCCAGCCTGGTGCCGGTTCGCCCCAGCTGGCGGGTGTTGGAGGTGGCGCAGGACCGCGTGGCGGAAAAGACCTTCTTCAACTCGATCGGCATCGAAACCGCGCCGTGGGCGCCGGTGTCCAGCGCCGCCGAGCTGAAGGACGCCGTCGCCCGCCTGGGCCGGCCCGCGGTGCTGAAGACCAACCGCTTCGGCTATGACGGCAAAGGCCAGGTGAAGATCGCCGCCGACACCGATCTGGACGACGCCTGGGCGGCCCTGGGCGGCGCCGAGTCCATCCTGGAAGGCTTCATCGACTTCGAGGGCGAGATTTCGGTGATCGTGGCGCGCGGCCTGGACGGCCATTCCGCCACCTTCGATCCGGCCTGGAACGTCCACACCAACCACATCCTCGACACCACCACCATCCCCGCCCCCATTCCGCATTCCATGGCCGAAGCCGCCATGGCGGCCGCCCACAAGGTGGCCGGGGCGCTGGATCTGGTCGGGCTGCTGGCGGTCGAGATGTTCGTGGCCCGCGACGGCCGCCTGCTGGCCAACGAAATGGCGCCGCGTCCGCACAATTCCGGGCACTGGACCATCGACGCCTGCATCACCGACCAGTTCGAACAGTTCGTGCGCGCCGTCTGCGGCCTGCCGCTGGGCAGCACCGAGCGCCATTCCGACGCCATCATGAAAAACCTGATCGGCGACGACGTGCACGATTGGCCCGACATCCTGCGCGATCCGGTGGCCAAGCTGCACCTTTACGGCAAGGCAGAGGCGCGCTCGGGCCGCAAGATGGGGCACGTCACCCATCTCAGCCCGCGCAAGCTTTAGGCCGGACGGCGGATGACGTTTCGGTAACGGCGCGATTCCCCATTGACGCCCCTGCCGCCGATACGGGATTTTGCGATGAATGCGCGCGGCGGCCAGTTCGGCGCGCGACATTGAAAACCGGAGTTTTTGACCGAGATCATCGCCGGACGCGCGCGGGCGAATTAGAAAGCCCCGACGTCCTCGACCACGGTTCCCAGCGGGCAGGTCACATTTGGAAGAATTTATCCTCGGGCTCATCGCCCAGTACCACTATCTGACCTATCCGCTGGTGCTGGTGGCCACCTTCATCGAAGGCGAGACCATCGTTATCCTGTTGGGCGCGGCCAAATCCGCCGGCGAACTGCCCATCAACGTGGAATTGCTGGCCCTGGCGGCGTTCGTCGGAAGCTTCTGCGGCGACCAGCTCTACTACCTGATCGGCCGTCGGTACGGGGCACCGCTGCTCAACCGCTGGCCCACGCTCGGGCACAGGATCGAGTGGGCGTTCCAGCTGGTCAAGGACCACCCGACGCTTTTCATCCTGTCGTTCCGCTTCATCTACGGCATCCGCAACATCGCGCCGTTCGTCATCGGCATCGCCGGCGTGCCACGGCTGCGCTATCTGGTGCTGAACTTCATCGCCGCCCAGGTATGGGCGCACAGCTTCGCCTGGGGCGGTTACCTGCTGGGCAAGGCGTTGGAACATTGGCTGGGCGCCAACAAGTGGTACGCCCTGCTGGGGTTCTTCGGCCTGGCGCTGGTGGTGGGCGCCATCGGCTATGTGAAGCAAAAGCGCAAGCTGCGCGCGCTGGAAGCCAAGGAACAGGCCGAAGGGGTGTGCGTCACCCCCTCGACCACCGCCAGCGAATAACATCAAGATGCGTTGATCGGAACCGATCAACGCCACCCTCAGGCGGCGGGCGGGTTTCTCCGAAACCCTTGCCTCCCGCGGCATAAGCCGCGCGGCCGCACTTGCGGCCGTCCAAGCCGCAATGAGTCCGTCTCATCGCAGCTTGGTATCATCAGGCGCGTCGCGGCCGGCCCATGCCGGCAGGCACCGATTGCAGCCACCCCTGCAGACGCTTGCGCACGCCGGTGATTCGCCCCACGTCGCCCAGGCGGCGGCGCAGGAACGCCTGCGTCTCGGCGCAGCCGTCGGATTGGTCTTCCAGCCAGAACAGCACGGTGGCCGAATAAACGGCGCCCAGGGTGGCGCGGCGGGTATACCACGAGAAATCGTGCGAACGGTCGCCGGCCAGTTGCCACACCGCGTCGACGGTGCGGGCGGTGACCCGTGCCGCCGCGCCGGGATTGAGGGCAAGAACCGCCAAGGCCCGCCGGACCGCCTCGCGGTGCGGCGCCCACCGCTGGAAACGCCCGTCCAGAATGGCGAACACCCGGTCGGGAACGCGCATGGCGGCCAGATCCAGCCCCGCCACGTCGTCGGCCATCAGGCGATCGGCCATGTCGATGAAATGCTCGACCGCCGCCACCGGACCGCCCAGGAAGGCGCGCTCGGCCAGCGAGGCTTCCAGCCCCTGGTCCGCCGCCGCCTCGGCCAGCGCCTTGGCCGACCACCCCTCGAACACCGCATGGGGCAGCGCCGCCGTCACCAGGCGATCGCGAATCTGCTGGAAGTCCATGCTTGTCCTCATCCTTCCGTTTCCATGGCCCGCCGGATCTCGTCGACGAAGCCGAAGGTTGTCAGATCGGGCATGCGCTGCGGGTACAGCACGCCGTCGAGATGGTCGCATTCGTGCTGGACCACGCGGGCGTGAAAGCCTTCGGCCATGCGCTCGATCACGTGGCCATGGCGATCCAGCCCGCCATAGCGGATGCGCCGCCAGCGCGGCACCGCCCCCATCAGGCCGGGCAGCGACAGGCACCCTTCGTAGCCGACCTGAACCGAATCGTCGAGAGGCTCGATCTCGGGATTGATCAGCACCGTCAGCGGCACGGCATCGCCCTCGGTTCGCGCGGCCGGAGCATGGAAGATCACCACCCTGAGCGGCACCCCCACCTGCGGCGCCGCCAGTCCGGCGCCGCTGGCTGCATCCATGGTTTCCACCATATCGTCGATCAGAGCCTGGATTTCCGCCGCCTGCGGGTCGGCCACCGGCTCGGCGCGGCGGACCAGAATCGGGTGGCCCATACGAATGATGCTTAAAATTGCCATTTGCCCTTTCGAGTCCTCTTGAGAAGTGCCCGAGCATGTGCTATCAACGCGGCCTTCCCGGACGGCACCCGTGTCGTGCGACGGGGTTCTATTCAGCGTAGAGGAGCTGAGACGCAACGTGCAAGTTCTCGTTCGTGACAACAACGTCGACCAAGCCCTGAAGGCGCTCAAGAAGAAGATGCAGCGCGAGGGCGTGTTCCGCGAGATGAAGCTGCGCCGCAATTACGAGAAGCCCTCGGAGCGTCGCGCCCGCGAAAAGGCCGAGGCCGTGCGCCGCGCCCGCAAGCTGGAGCGCAAGCGCCTGGAGCGTGAGGGCTTCTAAGGCGACAGCCGCCCGCGATTGTCGGCGGCCCTTGGCAAGTCTCCTCTACCCCCATTTGCCGGAAAATATCTGGCGGAAGGGCGACAAGGACTGACCAAAGTCAATTGCGCAGGAGCGCCGCGATGCAATAGTCGCGGCGCTCTTGGCGTTTGCCGGCCTGCGTTCCCGGCTACCCCCCTGCCCCGTCCCCACCGGGCATCCAGGCCGGCGGCGCCAAGAGCGACTGCCCATTATTTGGGCGCAACATATCATTCATATGGCATGCCTGTTTAACGGGCAGCTATGCGTCTTACGCAGTGGTGCCATTGCGCACAGACCTCTATACGTGGGAATAACAGATTGTTAACAGACCCCCGTGAGGTCCCATGGCTTCCGTCGCCCACCTGCTGGAAATCACCAACACCGTAGCGGCAGAAACCGATCAGAAGATCGACCGCATTCACGGTATCACCCGCCGCTCGCGCATGCTGGCGCTGAACGCCTCGATCGAGGCGCAGCGGGTCGGCCAACTGGGTCGCGGCTTCGCCGTGGTGGCCGACGAGGTCAAGGCAATCTCGGCGGAAATCTCGCAAGTCACCGATTCGCTGCGCGGTGAACTCAAGGGCAAGCTGGCAACGTTGTCCGATTTCGGCCGCTCCCTGGCCGCCGAGGTCGAGCATGTGCGCGGCGAGCGCCTGGCCGACCTGGCCCACAACGCCGTCGAGATCGCCGACCGCAATCTTTATGAGCGTTCGTGCGACGTGCGCTGGTGGGCGACCGACCAGGCGGTGGTCGATTGCGCCGCCGCCCCCGATGACCGCGCGCGGGCGCAGTATGCGGCCAAGCGACTGGGCGTCATTCTGGCGTCCTATACGGTGTATCTGGACCTGTGGGTGGCCGACGCCCACGGCCGCGTCGTCGCCAATGGCCGCCCCGGCCGCTATCCCGGCGTCATCGGCACCGACGTCTCGAGCGAGACGTGGTTCAAGGAGGCCATGGCCACCGCCAACGGCGGCGAATTCGCCGTGGCCGACATCAGCCGCAACCGTGGCCTGGACAACGCGGTGGTGGCCACCTACGCCACCGCCATCCGCAGGGACGGCGAAGCCAACGGCGAACCCATCGGCGCGCTGGGCATCTTCTTCGACTGGCAGACGCAGGGGCGCTGCATCGTCGACGGCGTGCGGCTGACGCCCGAGGAAAAGGCCAAGAGCCGTTGCCTGATCATCGACCACGACCACCGCATCATCGCCGATTCCGTCGGCACGGGCGAATTGTCCGAGCATTTCGCCCTGGATACCCGGCGCGGTGATCGCGGCTATTACGTGGATAATTTCGGCAATACCGTGGGCTATGCGCTGACCCCGGGCTATGAAACCTATGCCGGCCTGGGCTGGTACGGCGTCATCATTCAGAACGAGTAAGACAGCGGCCGGCACGCGCTTGGGAACGGCCCCAAGCGCGTGCGGTCGGCATGCCGAACCCGTGCGGGCGTGCCCGTGTTCCATCGAGCACACACCCCAGCACAGGAGGAGGCCATGCCTCTCGCCCGTCAGTCCACCCCACACGACGCCGCCCAGACCCTGGCTGGCATCGACTTCCCCGCCGACCGCAACAAGATCGTCGAATACGCCCGCACCAAGAATGCGTCGTCCGAGGTGATCGACGCCCTAAAGGGGATGCCCGACGACCAGTACACCAGCATGGCCGACGTCTTCAAAGGACTGGGCAGCCAGCAGTCACAACGCTGACCGCCCCCGCCACCTGGCCCTCGCCTTTCGCGGGGGCCTTGCGGCGCCTCGCATCGCTGCCCAACTCGGCATTGTTGGGTAAGCGTTGCGGAGGACACCATGCCCCAATGGTCGCTAATTCCCTATCTGATGGTGGCCGACGCGGCTGCGGCCATCGCCTTCTACGTCAAAGCCTTTGGCGCGCAGGAAGTTTCGCGGCTGACTACACCCGACGGCAGCCGCGTGGTTCATGCCGAATTACTGATCCACGGCGCCAAGCTGTTCCTGGCCGATGAATGCGGTGAACCCGCCCAACCCGGCGGCCGTATCGGCCTGCATCTGGAGGTCCCCGACGCCGACGAGGCCCAGGCCCGCGCCGCGCAGGCCGGCGCCAAGGTCACCATGCCGGTGTCGGAAATGTTCTGGGGCGCCCGTTACGGCAAGATGCAAGACCCGTTCGGCATCGTCTGGTCGGTGTCGCACCAGGTGCGCCAGCCCTCGGAAGCGGAGCTCAAGGAAGCCATCGCCAACTGGTGCTCGAACATGGCTTCGCCGAACCCGTAGTCCCCAAAGCAAAACGGCGGGACCTTGCGGCCCCGCCGTTGCTTCAGCAGCCGTTGGAAATCAGCCGAGCGCGCCGACGATTTCCTCGGTCACCTTCTTCGCATCGCCGAACAGCATCATGGTGTTCGGACGGAAGAACAGTTCGTTGTCGACGCCGGCATAGCCCGACGCCATCGACCGCTTGATGAACAGCACCGTCTTGGCCTTTTCCACGTCCAGGATGGGCATGCCGAAGATGGGGCTGGCCGGGTCGGTCTTGGCCGCCGGGTTGGTGACGTCGTTGGCGCCGATCACGAAGGCCACGTCGGCGGTGCCGAATTCGTGGTTGATCTCTTCCAGCTCGAACACCTCGTCATAGGGCACGTTGGCTTCGGCCAGCAGCACGTTCATGTGGCCAGGCATGCGGCCGGCGACCGGATGGATGGCGTAACGCACGTCCACGCCTTCCCTTTTCAGCATGTCGGCCATTTCGCGCAGCGCGTGCTGGGCCTGGGCCACCGCCATGCCGTAGCCCGGCACGATGATGACCTTGGACGAGTTCTTCATGATGAAGGCCGCGTCGTCGGCCGAGCCCGCCTTCACCGCCTTGTCGCCACCGGCGCCGCCGGGGCCGGCAGCCGCCGAGGTCTCGCCGCCGAAGCCGCCCAGGATGACGTTGAAGATCGAGCGGTTCATGCCCTTGCACATGATGTACGACAGGATGGCACCCGACGAACCCACCAGCGCGCCGACGATGATCAGCAGCGGGTTGTGCAGGGTGAAGCCGATGCCGGCCGCCGCCCAGCCCGAATACGAATTGAGCATGGACACCACCACCGGCATGTCGGCGCCGCCGATGGGCAGGATGAGCAGGAAGCCCAGGGCCAGCGCCACCAGGGTGATCAGCACGAACAGCGGCACCGAATCGCCGCCCAGCGAGAACAGGGCGATCAGCACCAGCATCAGGATGCCTAGGCCGGCATTCAGCGGGTGCTGCATGGGGAACTGCAGCGGCTTGCCCGACACCAGGCCCTGCAGCTTGCCGAAGGCGACCAGCGAGCCGGTGAAGGTGATGGCGCCGATGGCGACGCCCAGGCTCATCTCGATCTTCGAGCCGATCTTGATGACGCCCTCGGGCGACAGGATGTTATAGGCCTCGGGCGCCGCCAGCGCCGCGCCGGCCACGAACACCGCCGCCAGACCCACCAGCGAGTGGAAGGCCGCCACCAGCTGCGGCAGCGCCGTCATCTGGATCTTCTTGGCCACCACATAGCCGATGCCGCCGCCGATGGCGATGCCCAGCGGGATCAGCACGAACGAGGTGTGCGGCGAAATCAGGGTGGTAAGGATGGCGATGGCCATGCCGGCCATGCCCCAACGATTGCCCCCTTGCGAGGTTTCCGGGCTGGACAGCCCGCGCAGCGCCATGATCATGCAGACCGCGGCGACCAGATACGCGAATTGCGTCAGATTTTCAGACATGTCGCCGTCCCCTTACTTCTGCTTCTTCTTGAACATGGACAGCATGCGCTGCGTCACCAGGAAGCCGCCGAAGATGTTGATCGAGGCCAGGATGACGGCCAGGAAGCCCAGCAACTTGGAGGCGAACACGTCGGTCGAGGTGGCGATCAGGGCGCCGACGATGATGACCGACGACACCGCGTTGGTCACCGCCATCAGCGGCGAATGCAAGGCCGGCGTCACCCGCCACACCACGTAATAGCCGACGAAGCAGGCCATCACGAAGACGGTGAACAGGCTCATGAAGCCCATGCCGTGCTCGACGCCGGACAGCTGGGTGGTCTGCTGCGCCAACAGGGCGGCCTTGGCCGCCAACGCCTGGGCCTCGGTGGCCAATTGGGCGGCGCTGTCGACGATATCCTTGGGATCCATTGCGAATTCCTCCTTAGCCGGCCAGCGCGGGGTGGACGATCTGGCCGTCGCGGGTCACGCAGGAGCCCTTGAGGATCTCGTCTTCCCAGTTGAACGACAGCGTCTTGCTTTCCTTGTCCACCAGCGGGGTGATGAAATTCAGCAGGTTCTTGGCGAACAGGGTCGAGGCGTCCACCGCCAGGCGCGACGGCACGTTGCCGTGGCCGACCAGGGTGACGCCATGCTTGACCACCACGCGGTCGAATTCGGACAGCGGGCAGTTGCCGCCGGCTTCCACCGCCAGATCGACGATGACCGAGCCGGGACGCATGCCCTGCACCATTTCCTCGGTGATCAGCACCGGAGCGGGCTTGCCGGGGATCAGCGCGGTGCAGATGGCGATGTCGGTCTTGGCCAGCACCTCGGCGATCTTGGCCGCCTGCTTGCGCTTGTAATCCTCGCCCATTTCCTTGGCATAGCCGCCCTTGGTCTCGGCGTCCTTGGTGGCCTCGGAATCCACCTCGACGAACTTGCCGCCCAGGGATTCCACCTGTTCCTTCACCGCGGGGCGCACGTCGAAGGCATGGACCACGCCGCCCAGGCGCTTGGCGGTGGCGATGGCCTGCAGACCCGCCACACCGGCGCCCAGCACCAGGAAGCGGGCGGGCGCCACCGTGCCGGCGGCGGTCATCATCATGGGAACGGCGCGCTTGAATTCGTGCACCGCGTCCAGCACCGCCTTGTAGCCGGCCAGATTGGCCTGCGACGACAGGATGTCCATGCTTTGCGCGCGGGTGATGCGCGGCACCAGCTCCATGGCGAATGCGGTGACCTTCCTGGCCGCCAGCTTTTCAACCATGTCCTTGTTGGTCAGCGCCGACAGGCCGGCGATCAGAACGCCGCCGTCCTTCAGCAGCGCGATCTCGTCGTCGGTGGGGCGCTGGATCTTCAGCACCACGTCGGCGCCCAGCGCGGCGGCGGCATCGGCGGCGATGGTGGCGCCGGCCTCCTGATAGATGGCGTCGGCGATCGAGGCGCCTTCGCCGGCGCCGGTCTCCACCACCACCTCAAAGCCCATCTGGACGTACTTCTTGACCGTGTCGGGCGAGGCGGCGACGCGCGCCTCGCCGGGGCGGCGCTCCTTCGGTATGGCAATCTTCATTATCATTTCCCCTACTCGAGAGACGGGCTGCCTTTTTGATCGACAGGCGGGACGGCGAGCCATCCCGGAACGGGATTTTGGGTAATTTTACATCACCTCAAAAGCCCATACCTATCGTTTTGTTTCGTCATATTGGCACACTCAGCCGGTCAGGGCGCCGTTTTGCAGCGCACCATGCTGACCGACTTACACCACTCTGGGCGTCGAGGCGAGGAGATCGTGCGCGCTATGACGTCTGGGTAGTTGACAGGGGCGGAAAGCCCCCTCCCCCGACGGGTGGGGCGGGGTAGCACCCCACCCCTGCCCATGTGCGCGGGCACTGGTCAGACCAGCCCAACCGCAGTCAATGCCTGGGATTGGCGCTTGGTCATGGTGTCCACGTGGAAATCCGCGACCAGATCGTGGAACAGGCGATGCCAGTTGACCTCGGCCCTGAGGTGCAGGAACACCGAGCCCAGGCCGATGGCGGCACGGTCCATCAGCACGAACTCGCGCGGCGGCGTCACCCCGCCCACCCGCTTCAGTTCCGCATGCACCTTTTCCGCCACCTCGCGGCCATAGGCGCCGGAATTGGTTTCGTCGATGGTGCGGGCGCGGTTTTCCAGCAGCGGCGCATAGATGAAGCGGGCCCAGATGTTGAGCACCGCCACCGCTTCCTTGCTGAGATTGGTGAAGCCCCAGGTGCGATAGGCCTCGACGGCCAGCTCCTCGTCGTCGCGGTCGATGGCGTGATAGAGGTCGATCACGCCCTTGACCATGTGCGGCGGGAAGACCCGGATGCAGCCGAAATCCAGCAGGTTGATGGAATGGTCGTCGGGCCGCACGGTGTAGTTGCCCAGATGCGGGTCGCCATGGATGACGCCATAGCCATAGAACGGCACGTACCAGGCGCGGAACATGTTCATGGCGATGCGGTTGCGCACCTCGATGGGCGCGTCCACATGGCTGAGAATGCGTTCGCCATCCAGCCACCCCATGGTCAGCAGCCGGCGGGTGGTCAGCTCGGGCACCACCTCGGGCACGCGCACGCCGGTTTCGCCGGCCAGCATGTGGGTGTACAGCGCCATGTGCCGCGACTCGCGCAGATAGTCCAGTTCCTCGCGCAGGCGTTCGGCCAGCTCGTCATGGATGTTGCTGGTGTCGATGGCGCGGTCGTAAGCGCCGTACAGGCCGAAGATGACCTTGAGCTGCCGCAGGTCGGCCTCGACCACGCTGGCCATGTCGGGATATTGCAGCTTGCAGGCCAGGCGCCGGCCGGCGTGATCGACGGCGCGGTGGACCTGCCCCAGCGAGGCGGCGGCGGCCGCCTCGTGCTCGAAGTCCTTGAACTTGCTCTGCCAGTCGGGTCCCAGCTCGGCCGCCATCCGCCGCTTGACGAACGGCCAGCCCATATGGGGCGCGTTGGCCTGAAGCTGCGCAAGCTCCTGCGTATATTCGCGCGGCAGCGCCTCGGGGATGGTGGACAGGATTTGCGCCACCTTCATCAGCGGCCCCTTGAGGCCGCCCAGCGCCACCTTCAGTTCCGCCGCGTGGCGGTCGCGGTCCATGCGGACGCCCAACACCTTCTCGGCGCCAAGACGGGCGGCCAAGCCGCCCACCGCCCGCCCGACCTGGGCATAGCGTTTGACCCTGCCGCCAAGGGTGTTGAGTTCGTCCGACATGACTGCCCCCTTCCTACATGGCTTCAAGCTCGTCGATGAAGCCCAGCACCACGTCCAGCCCCTTGCGCCAGAACGCCGGGTCGCCGGCATCCAGGCCGAACGGGGCCAGCAGTTCCTTGTGCCGGTGAACACCGCCCGCCCGCAGCATGTCCAGGTACTTGGCGGGGAAATCCGCCACCTTGTCCGAGCGGTAGACGGAATAGAGCGAGTTCACCAGGCAATCGCCGAACGCATAGGCGTAGACATAGAATGGCGAATGGATGAAGTGGGGGATATAGGTCCAGAACCACTTGTATTCGTCGTGGAAGCGCAGGGCCGGGCCCAGGCTGTCGGTCTGTACCTGCATCCACAGCTCGCCGATGCGCTCGGCCGGCAGCTCGCCCCGGCGGCGCTCGTCGTGGACAAGGCTTTCGAACTGGTAAAAGGCGATCTGGCGGACCACCGTGTTCAGCATGTCCTCGACCTTGCCGGCCAGCATGGCCTTGCGGCGCTTAGGGTCGGTTTCCGCCGCCAGCATGGACTGGAAGGTCAGCATCTCGCCGAACACCGAGGCGGTTTCCGCCAGGGTCAGCGGCGTGTCGGCCATCAGCCCGCCCTGCCCCGCCGCCAGCACCTGATGGACGCCATGGCCCAGTTCATGGGCCAGGGTCATCACGTCGCGGGTCTTGCCCTGGAAATTCACCAGCAGATAGGGATGCGCGGTGGTGACGGTGGGATGGGCGAACGCGCCGGGGCTCTTGCCCGGGCGTACCGGCGCATCGATCCAGTTGCTGTCGAAGAACCGCTTGCCCACCGCCGCCATGTCGGGGCTGAAGGCGTGATAGGCGCCCAGCACCGAGTCGCGCGCCTGTTCCCAGGTGAAGGTGCGGTCGGAATCGTCGGGCAGCGGCGCGTTGCGGTCCCAATAATCCAGTTGGTCCACGCCGAACCACTTGGCCTTGAGCGCGTAATAGCGATGGCTGAGCTGGCCATAGCAGCCGCGCACCGCCGACACCAGCGCGTCCACCACCTCGTCGTCCACCTGGTTGGACAGGTTGCGATAGGATTGCGGGCGCGCGTATTTGCGCCACTTGTCCTCGATCTCCTTGTCCTTGGCCAGGGTGTTGGTGATCAGGGAGAACAGCGGGGCGTTGTCGCCCAAGACCTTGCCCAGCGTCTGCGCCGCCGCCTTGCGGGTGGCGCCGTCGCGGTCGCTCATCAGGTGCAGCGCCTCGGCCGAGGTCAGCACCTTGCCGTCGAGCGGAAAGCGCAGCCGCGCCATGGTTTCGTCGAACAGACGGTTCCAGGCGGAACGGCCGGCCACCGACTTGTCGTGCAGCAACTGCTCGACTTCGTCGGACAATTGGTGCGGGCGGAACACGCGCACGTCGCGCAGCCACGGCGCATAGTGCTTGGCCTTGGCCGAGTCCAGCTTGGCCGCCAGCACGTCATCGTCGAGACGGTTGATTTCCAGGGTGAAGAACAGGGTGTGCGACGAAATGTCGGTCACCCGTTCCTGCATGCCCTGGAAGAAGCGACCGCATTCCGGGTCGGTCTGGTTGCCCGCATACCGCAGCTGGGCATAGGACATGGCGCGGTACATGACCTCGCCCATGCGTTCGTATTCGGCGATAGCCTGACCGAAGCGGTCGCCATCCAGATCGGCCAGCTGGCCGTTATAGCTGTCATGGAAACGCTTGGCCGCCGCGTCCACCGCCGCCAGATCAGCCTCGAGTTCCGGACAGTCCGGCGCGGCATAAAGATCGGAAAGGTCCCACTCCGGGAGATTGCCCAGATTATCGATAACGGTCATTCAGTGACTCCTTGCCCGGGACGGGATATGGGTATGTTTGCCGGAACGGCCAAGAACGGTTGCCTATCAAAAGGCGCTTTTGCCGCGTAATCAAGAGGCCGGGACCAGTTCGGGGAGCAGGGATGTCCATCGATTCCGCCAATTGCCAAAACGTCACCGGCCTGTTCATGGCCCAGGCCGAGGCCAAGGGGGACGCCCCCTTCCTGTGGGCGAAGCAGTCCGGCGCCTGGGTCGCGCGGTCGTGGGCCGAGGTGCGCGCCGACATGCTGGACCTGGCCGCCGGTCTGGTGGCGCTGGGCCTGAAGCGGGGCGACCGGGTGGTGCTGGTGTCGGAAAACCGCCCCGAATGGGCGGTGGCCGACCTTGCCATCATGGCCGCCGGCGGCATCAGCGTGCCCGCCTATACCACCAACACGCCGGCCGACCATCTGCACATCCTCAACAATTCGGGCGCCCGCTTCGTCATCACTTCGACCCGCGCCCTGGCCGACAAGGTGCTGGCCGCCGCGTGGCAGGCCGCCTCGCCGCCGACGGTGATCGCCATCAACCCGCCCGAAGTCAGGCAATCCAGCGGCGCCGGCCTGATTTCGTGGGCCGACACCCTGGCGCTGGGCCGCGGCGGGCAGCAGGGGCTGGCCGAAGCCATGACCGCCCCCCAGCGCCACGACCCCGCCTGCATCATCTATACCTCGGGCACCGGCGGCGCGCCACGCGGCGTGGTGCTGTCCCACGGCGCGCTGCTGGCCAACGCGCGGGGCGCGCTGCGGCTGGTGGACAGCATCACCGACGGCAACGACGTGTTCCTGTCGTTCCTGCCGCTGTCGCACGCCTACGAGCACACCGCCGGCCTGATCCTGCCCATTCTGCTGGGCGCGCAGATTTATTACGCCGAAAGCATCGAGGCGCTGGTGGGCAACATGGCCGAGGCCCGGCCCACCATCATGACCGCCGTGCCCCGGCTCTATGAGATGATGCGCATGCGCATCCTGGGCGGCCTGCGCCGTCAAAGCCGCCTGAACCAGACCCTGTTCCACAAGACGGTCGAGCTGGGCACCAAACGCTATCTGAAGGGCCGCCTTGGCCCCGTCGACGCGCTGATGGACCGCGCGCTGGACCGGCTGGTGCGATCCAAGGTCGCCGCCCGCTTCGGCGGCCGGCTGCAGGCCATGGTATCGGGCGGCGCGCCGTTGGCCTATGAGGTGGGGCTGTTCTTCACCGCCCTGGGCGTGCGCATCCTGCAGGGCTATGGCCAGACCGAGGCAGCGCCGGTGATTTGCGCCAACCACCCGCAGAAGATCAAGATCGACACCGTCGGTCCCGCCCTGGACGGCGTCGAGGTCCGCATCGCCGCCGACGGCGAAATCCTGGTGCGCGGCGAAAACGTCATGCTGGGCTATTGGAACGATCCCGCCGGCACGGCGGCGGTGCTGCATGACGGCTGGCTGCACACCGGCGACATCGGCGAACTGGACGCCGACGGCTATCTGCGCATCACCGACCGTAAAAAGGATATCATCGTCAATTCCGGCGGCGACAACGTGTCGCCCCAGCGGGTGGAAGGCTTCCTGACCCTGGCCCCGGAAATCGCCCAGGCCATGGCCTATGGCGACCGCCGCCCCCATCTGGTGGCGCTGGTGGTGCCCGATGCCGACTGGGCCGCCGAATGGGCGCGCCAGAACGGCAAGCCCACCGAACTTGCCCAACTTGTCGAGGACGCCGAGTTCCGCCAGGCCGTGCAGGCGACCGTGGACCGCATCAACAAAACCCTGTCCACCATCGAAAAGGTGCGCAAGGTCGCCGTCACCGCCGAGCCGTTCTCCACCGAGAACGGCATGCTGACCCCGACCATGAAAATCCGCCGCCACGTCATTCGCAAAACCTACGGCGAGCGGCTGGAGGCGCTGTATCAGTAACCTTCCGGCCCACTCATTCCGAGACATAATCGGCAGGCCCGAGATGGCTAGCTTATTTGACCGGCATCGCCCGCTCTCCGCTTGAGCGGTCCATCAAATGAAAAAACCTCCCGCAGTCGATCAGGATACAGCCATTACGAAATCAGAGTAGGCAAGCGAGCGCACATTGAGGGTGGCAATGGCTACCGCCGCACCGGAGCGGGTGCCATCGGCATCATAGCAGAGCACTCCGTTGCTGGTATTAAAGGTGAATTGCGCCAGAGTGCCCACGGCAGCCCCTGCGCGGTTGGATGTCAGCCGTCCTCCGACTGCCAATTGGTCCGTCGTGATGCTCCCAAAGTTGCGGCTGACGAACTGCAGTTTGTCCGTACCCCGCACGAAGTCGCGGATGATGTCACCGCCTTCGGCAGACGTGCCGTAACGAAAAACATCTGCTCCTGTCGAACCGGTCAAGGTGTCATGGCCGGCACCGCCAGTGAGAACGTTGGCGCGCGTGTTCCCCGTGAGAACATCATTGCCGTTGCCGCCAACGAGGTTCTCAATGCCAATCAGGGTATCGGTGCCCGCCCCATTGGTGTTCTGGGCCGACGTCACGGCAAGGCTGACCCGCACCGCCGCGCTCATGTCGGCATAACTGGCCGTGTCGGCGCCGGAGCCACCATCAAGACGGTCGTTGCCGAAGCCACCAATCAGGATGTCGTTACCGAGGTCGCCGGCCAAAAAGTCGTTGCCGCCACCGCCGCTGAGCGTATTGGCGCCCACGTTACCCGCTATATGGTTACTCAGGTGATTGCCCGTTCCATTGGCAGCAACCGAACCGGTCAAGACAAGGTTCTCAACATATAGCCCCAGGATAGTTGAGACACTGGATCGGACTTCGTCAACCCCACCCGCGTCGATCGTTCCCAAGGTGGTCGTGGTTTCGTGGATTGTGTCGCCAGCGCTGTCCACAACATAGATGTCGTTGCCGCTGCCCCCGTGCATGACATCCGCGCCTGCACCGCCATTCAGAATGTCGTTCCCATCGACGCCGCGAAGATCGTCACTGCCAGATCCGCCAAGCAGGGTATCGTTCCCAGTGCCGCCGTGCAGTAGATCGTTCCCTGCCCCTGCACTCAGGAAATCCGAACCGCCGTCGCCCGTCAGTCTGTTGGCGGCCCCGTTGCCCTCAATCCGATTGTCGAGGCCGTTGCCCACTCCGTTGCTGATGGCTGTCCCGGTCAGCGTCAAGTCTTCGACATAGAGTCCCAATATCCAAGTGACGCTGGAGCGGACAAGGTCTGTCCCTCCAGCGTTTGCGGTCCCCGAGTGGGTGGTGGTTTCGTAAACGGTGTCGCGCGCGCTATCGACGAGATAAATATCGTTCCCAGCGCCACCTTCCATGATGTCGTCGCCAGTACCCCCGTCCAACGTGTCGTTGCCGCCCAGCCCCTGAAAACTGTCGTCGCCGGCATTACCGGTTAGCCCGTTGGCTGCGTCGTTGCCGTTGAGGATGTTCCCAGCGTCATTGCCGGTACCGCTGATCGCGAGCGCACCCGTGAGCGTAAGGTTCTCGAACGCAGTTGCCAGCGTCCACGTTACGCTCGACAGGACGGTGTCACGCCCGCCGCTTACATCCCCCGTCTCGATCGTGATGTCGCGAGCGGTGTCTACCACATACGCGTCGTCGCCGGCGCCACCTGTCAGCCTGTCGGCGCCGCTCCCGCCATTCAGCGTGTCGTTGCCTGCGCCGCCTTCCACGGTGTCGTTTCCGATGCCGCCGAACAGGGCATCTGCACCACCATTACCGTAAAGAGTATCCCATCCGGCCCCACCGTTCAGCGAATCGCTACCCTCACCGCCAGACAGGGCAATAGTACTGACCGTAGTGCATAGCACGATGGCGAACTGATTTTGGTCAGCATACATTGGATTATATTCGTCCATTGCGTAACAGACGATATCCGAAAGACCATCACCATTCACATCACAGACAAAACTCGATAAAACTCTGTCAGAGGACACATCGACATCAGCCTGCGATCCATCATTAAAAGACAACGACAGCACTACATGGTGCTGGACAAAATCCCATCCAAAATCGGAGCTAATTGTCGATGTCGTGTCGGACATATGCATCTGGTCATCTACGCCATCGCCATCAAAATCGAGGCCCGCAGATGAACTTTCGGAGGGAATCGCAGAATAGACTCTTGGTTGCTGAAAATATCCAGTTCCATTACCAAGCATAACATACGAATGCGCCAACAGCAGGTCGGCAAATCCATCCGCATTCACGTCCTGAGCGCCCAAAATGCCATCTTCTATAACACTAGAATGCCTAACGAACGACACCGACATGATGCCCCCAAAACACACCTAAAGGTACATAAAATCATAACGCCGCCTCTCTTAAGATGCAAATTATACACCGTGACGCGTTGAGTATTCTGTAGCCTTCCCCTGGAGGTCACTTGAGCCTGCAATGGACTAAAACCGGTACGTCGCCTGCAGCATGACCATGGGGTAGAATTCCAGCTCGTTGGCGTGGTCCTGCACCTTGGCCCGCTGCGCCTCGAGAAACGCCTGAAATTGCGGCTGGCTGGCCAGCGGATGGTTGGAATGGATGCTGACGTCGGGCGATGCCTGCCACAGCACGCCGGCCACCAACCCCACCTGCCAGCCGGTGCGCACCTCGGGGGTGGACAGGCCGATGGTCAGATACGGCGAGAAGTCGGAAAAGGTGACTCGCCCGTCATATTCGGCGGTCACCCCCTGTTCGGTGGCCATGCCGGAAAACTTCAAGCGGTTCATGTTGCGCAACACGCCCGCCCCCAGGAAGAACCCGTCGCCCAGGGGCCGATAGCGCACGCCGCCGCCGAATGTCGCCAGCGTGATTTCGGCGTCGCGTTGGCCGAAGTTTATAAAGCCTGTCGGAGTGTATAGGTAGTTGCCCGACAGGTTTACGGAGAAATGGTCATCCAGCCGGAAGTCGGCATCCAATCCAACACCCAATGTCCCGGCGGACAAGGACAATGCGGGATACGGAAAGCCCTCGTCGGCGAGGGCGATTCCGGCATCGGCCACCATGAAGGCGGCCACGAGGGCGAGTGTTTTGCTTTGAGCCATGGCCAGCCATTTGGTGGCTCGCCCCGGCAACAGCGACCGCGCATTCGATGCGGGGACAAAACAGCGGGATTACCCCACCCGGCACCCGGCCCGCCGTGCCCGCACCCTTTCGACAATTGTTCAAGAAGGGGCCGCCAAAGAAAGAGCCGACTGCCCATCTCTGAACAGCCGGCCTTCGGCGCCGTTCCGCCTACCCCATGCTGTCGCCTTGGGCTTACGTCCTAAACGTCGGCAGCGGTCTCGCGGAATTGAAGGTAAGCGATGGCGGACAGTTCCGCAATCTGATCAGGGCGACCTCAGCCGCTCCCAGTGTCGCTACCCCTGTCCCTTCAGGCACCCGCTCATGAACGCCTTGCGTTCATCGCCTTTCAGCGCCTTGGCTTTCGCCTCGGCATTGCAGGCTTTCATCTTCTCCTGCTGCGAGTTGCCGGCAGCGGCGGGCTTGGCACTCAGGCATGTCTTCATGAATGCCTTGCGCTCGTCACCTTTGATGGCTTTCTCGGATGCCTGCGCATTGCACTCCTTCATCTTGGCCTGCTGCGAGGTCTCGGCGTGGGCCGAGGCGGCAAGCAGGAACGCAACCGTTGCAGCGAGCAATGGACGGAACATGGCTTTGTCCTCCTGTGCCCGCTCATCTTGGGATGAGCACCCAAGCCGGCAACGAGACGGGAGGATTAGCCAAAGAGGCCGTATTTCTCAGATCAGGTCAGGCGGGCTCGTGCCCCGGCCCCTGGCGCACGGCACCCGCTTCCGCATCACCCAGGTGCGGAAGTTGATGAATTTCACGAGCAAAAACGAAGTTTTCAGCCGACCTTGTGATAGGCCTTGAACCACTCGATGAACTTGGGCACGCCCACGCTGATGGGCGTGGTGGGGGCGAAGCCGACGTCGCGCTGGATGGCGGTGATGTCGGCATAGGTTTCCTTGACGTCGCCGGCCTGCATGGGCTCGAACGTGTACTGGGCCTTGATGCCCAGGCTTTGTTCCACCAGCCCGATGAAATCCATCAGCTTTTCCGAGCGGTTGTTGCCGATGTTGTAGACGCGGGCAGGCGGCGCCATGCCGTCGTCGGCCATGGGATTGTCATGCACGCCGACGATGCCGGAAACGATGTCGTCGATGAAGGTGAAGTCGCGGCGCATGTCGCCGTTGTTGAACACCGTGATGGGCTGGCCGGCCAGGATCGCCTTGGCGAACAGGAACGCGGCCATGTCGGGGCGCCCCCACGGACCATAGACGGTGAAGAAACGCAGCCCGGTGGTGGGGATGCGATAGAGATGCGAGTAGCAATGGCTCATCAGCTCGCCGGCGCGCTTGGTGGCGGCATACAGCGAGATGGGCTGGTCGACCCGATCCTCGACCGAAAACGGCAGCTTGGTGTTGGCGCCGTAGACCGAGGACGAGCTGGCATAGACGAAGTGCTTGCACTTGTCGTTGGCCCGCGCCAGTTCCAGCATCACCAGATGCCCCTCGACGTTCGAGCGGGTGTAGTCGTGCGGCGCCTTCAGCGAATGGCGCACGCCCGCCTGGGCGGCCAGGTTGATATAGCTGGTGATGTCGGGATGGGCTTGCGCGACCTGGGCCATGGCCTCGCGGTCGGCGATGTCGGCCTGGACGAAGGTGAAGCCCGGCAGTTGGCGCAGCTGCGCCAGGCGGGCCTGCTTCAGCGCCGGGTCGTAATAGCTGTTGAGATTGTCCACACCCACCACTTTCTCGCCCCGCGCCAGCAGACGCATGGAGGTGTGAAAGCCGATGAAGCCGGCGGCGCCGGTGACGAGGATGGTCATGGAGCAATCCCAGGGACGGAAGAACAAAGGAAAAAGCCGCCTTGGTATAGCGTGGCCGCCCGGCAAAATCACCCCCCATTCGCCTGGGCCGCAGGTCCCTTTGCACTTGACCCTTGGGGGCAGCCGCGCTTGACTGCCCCAAGGGGGCAAGGCACACGCATGGGTGACGATGGTGAGGCCGTCATGGGCATGATGGAGGATCGGGTGCCGGCCATGGCCGGCGATGATGCCCCGGCCTCGGAACTGGACTCGGCCGAGCGCGCCCGCGCGGCGGGCGATTTCTCCACCGCCCTTGCCCTTTACGACGCCACCCTGTGCATCTATCCCGACCACGTGGACGCCCTGGCCGGACGGGGGGCGGCGTTGCGTGCCCTGGGCCGCCCGCACGAGGCGCTGGCGCCGCTGATCGAGGCGCTGAGCCGCGACCCCGACCATGCCGAGGCCCGGCTGGAACTGCCCCAGGCCCTGCGCGAGGACAACCGCCACGCCGAGGCGCGCAGCCTTTACGCCTTGCTGCTGCGCGCCGCCAACGCCCCGGCACAGGCATGGCACGGCCTTGCCATGCTGTGCCTGTCGGAAGGCCGCGACGCGGTGGCGGAAATCTGCCTGCGCCGGGCCGTC
>DATGXU010000199.1:0-4648 GCA_035298685.1 Magnetospirillum sp.
GGAACGCTGGCGCAGGTCGTGCGACGCCACATAGGCAAAGCGTTCCAGATCGGCGTTGGAGCGCATCAGGCTCTCATTCAGCTCCTTGAGCGCCGAGATATCCTCGGCGGCCCAGGCAACGCCAAGCTCGGGCTGGTTTTCGTCCACCAGGTGGGCCACCAGGCGCACCCAGATGGTGGTACCGTCGCGACGGCACATCAGAACGTCGTCCGAGAACGTGCCGCCCGTCAGCACCAGCGGATAGGCCCGTTCCCCGACCTCGCGGCTTTGCGCCGGATCGCCGTAAAGGATGGCGGCCGATTGCCCGCCCAGCTGTTCGCCCTGGCGGCCATAGATGCGGCAAAAGGCGTCGTTGGCGTGCAGGATGGTGCGGTTCAGATCGACGATGGCGATGCCGATGGGCGTATTGGCCAGAATGGCCTGCTGATAGCTGGCAAGGCGGCGGATTTCCGCTTCGGCGCGTCGGCGTTCGGTGACGTCGCAGGTGATCTTGGCGAAGCCGCGAACCTCGCCGCTGTCGTTGTGCAGCGCGGTCAGAACCACCTTGGCCCGGAAGCGCGTGCCGTCCTTGCGCAGGTGCCACCCCTCGATCTCGGCGCGGCCGTTCTCGCGTGCCGCCGCCAAGGTGTCGAGAGGAAGGCCGGCGTCCACGTCGTCCTTGGCATAGAACATCTGGAAGGATTGGCCGATGGCTTCGTCGGCGGTATGGCCCATCACCGCCTCGGCGCCCCGGTTCCAGGTTTGCACCACGCCCTCGGGCGACAGCAGGATGATGGAATAGTCGCGGATGCCGTCCACCAGGGCGCGGAACCGCTCTTCGCTGGCGCGCAAGGCCTCGGTGGCGGTGACCTGCTCGCTGATGTCCTCGAGCACCCAGACGTAACCCAGGTCCGGGTTCTCGTGATCCACCAACCGTCCACTCATCTTGCTCCAGAACAGGCAGCTGTCGTGCCGGCGCATGGGAACAACGTCGTGATAGGTTCCCCCCGCCGACATCACCGGATAGGCGCGCTTGCCCAAAGCCTCGAACTCGTCTTTCGACGGGTAGAACTGATCGGTCAAGCCGCCAGCCAAGGCAGACAGATCGACGCCGAAAATTTCGGCCAATGCGCTGTTGGCTTCGTGAATGCGGCGATCCGCGCCGATGATGGCAAGGCCGATGGGGGTGTTGCCCAGAACGGCGTTCAATCGGGCCGACATGGCCGAGGCCCGCTCCAGCGCCGCTTCCTCGTCTTTCCAGCTGCGCAAGGCCCACAAGGCGGCCAGAAAGGTCAGGGGCGTGAACAGGCCGAACAAGGCCAACGCCCGCAGCAATTCCCAGTTCCAGTGCTCCAGGTAGTCGTCGGCGGCCAACCCGACGATGACATACAGCGGATACTGACCCACCTTGCGGTAGGACAGCGTGCGCTCGACATTGTCGATGACCGCCTTGGCCACATAGGTTCCTTCCTGCGGCGATTGGGCGACCATGGTCCGCAACGCCTGGGACACGCCTTTCTGGCCAACGGCCTTGTTGCCGTCGCCGACCGTTTCCGGAAACCGCGCGACCACCGACAATTCGGCGTCGCGTAGCGACACCGCCCCCTTCGTTCCCAGGTTCAGCAGGCCGAAGCTGCGCGAAAATTGCTCGAGCGGCACCGGTGCGAACGCGATGCCGGCGAACGAGCCGTCGGCATGGTTCAGGCGCCGGCACAGAACCACCAGCCAGGTGTTGGTCACGCGCCCGAAGACGGGGGACGAAATGATCAGCCCGGCCGACGGGTTGTCGCGCGACCGCTCGAAATAGTCGCGGTCGCCTACGAACAACGTGCGGTCCAACTGGACACCGGCCATCAGAGTCACCTGGCCGGTCGCGTCGGCCATGCGCAATCCCAGGATGCTGGGGGTGCGTTCCGATTGGCGGGCAAGCATGGCTGCCATGGTGGCGGGGTCGCTGATACCGCTGCGTTCCTGGCGCAGGCTTTCCTCGGCGACCGCATAAAGGGCGCCGTCGATGCGGTCGATGGTCGCCAGCACATTCAGTTCCAGCACCTGGGCCAGGTTGCGAGCGTTGGTCTCGGCTGCTTGGCGATAGGTTTGTTGGCTTTGCATCAGGGCGGTGGCCGCCACGATGAAGGCAAAGGCGTTGACCGCCGCCACCAGGGCGATCAGGCGCCGGCCGAAGGTTTGGTTGCCGCGGGCAGGCAACTTGGCTGAGCTCGTGTTCATGCGGCCTCCCGCGGGGTTGCCAAGGCCGGGGCGGCAGGCAGCGTGAAATGAAACTCCGTTCCCTTGCCCCGGCGCGACGTCGCCCAGATCCGGCCGTCGTGGCACTGAATGATGATGCGGCACAGCGGCAGGCCGAGGCCGGTGGAATCGGGATCGCGATTATGCGCGGTTTCGAAGGCGCGGAACAAATGCTCGGGATTGACGGGCGGCAGTCCCGGGCCGTCGTCGGCCACCGAGATGCGCCATTCGTCACCCTGGCGGTCGGCCCTGACGGTCACGGTTACCTGCTGGGCGTCCTTGCTGTGAATTGCCGCGTTCGAGAACAGTTGCAGGAACACCTCGAGCAGCATGTCGCGATCGCCGTGGACGTGGGGCAGGGGGGCGACGGAAAACCGGACCTTGTCCTTCCACATGCTCTCGACCAGCCTGGCGGCGCCGCGCACGATCTCGTCGCAATCCACGTCGCGCAGGCGCGGGGCGCCCGACAGCGCGGAAACGAAACGCTGGTAATCGCGCAGCAACGCCTTCAGGTGGATGCCGCCGGCCGAGATGAAGGCCAGCCAGTGATCGCATTCCTCGGTCCGGCCGCCGGCCAAGCGTTCCACCGTGGCGATGTGATCGGTGAGCGCCCGCAACGGGGCCCGCATGTCGGCGGTGATGATCCGGCTCAGGTCTTCCAGGCGGGCATTGGCTTCGGCCAGACTGTTCGATCGCGCTTCCGCCGCCTGATGGGCGGCGGCCAGACCGGCGGTGCGGAGCGCCACCTGGGCGGCCAGGTCATGGCGGTAATGGAACTGGTTGCGGGCATGGCGGTCGGCGCGCCACGCCCAGGCGAACAGGATGGCCGAGGCGATCACCGCCATTGCCGTGGTGGAAACGGCGATCAGGTTCCATTCGCCCAAGGCCTTGTCGATGGAATAGCCCGACGTGACCACCAGCGGGAAATCGTCGACCACCTGATAGCCAAGCAGCTTGCGGTTGCCATCGGTCTTTGAAACCAGATGGGCGGTGCCGGATGGCCCGTTGGGAAGATACTGGGTGAACAGGTCGCTGCCCGAGATGTCGAGGGCGAACTTTTCCTCGTGCTTTGGCGCCCGCGCGACCATGTGCCCATCCAAGGCGATCACGGCGGTGCCGCCGTCCTCGTCCAGAAGGACCGTGTCAAGGAAACGGGCATAGAGGTCCGGATCGACCGAAGCGAAGACGATGCCGGCGAAACGCCCGGTCGGGCCGACCACCGGCTGGCTGAACACCAGCTCCCGTTCGCCGGTGGCCGGATCGAGGCGTGGCTGGCCGATCACCAAATTGCCATGCATGGCGCTTGCCCGCTGGCCGCGGAAGAAATCCCGGCCGGCGACGTTGCGGTCCTGTGGCGAAAGCGCGTGTGCCGGCCATGTATGGGGCGACACCCGGCCTTCCGCATCCGCCACCGACACGTAGCGAACCTCGGGCACGGTGGTCAGGCGCGCCAGCATGCGCTCGTGGAACGCCTGGCTCTGATGCCGGTCGTCTTCGACCGCCAGGGTCACGTCGTTCAACAGGTTGTCCACCCGTCGGAACGAGCTTCGCAAATGGTGCTCGATGGTGTTGACCACCGCCCCGGTCAGCCTTTCCGAAGCGACGATGGCGTTGCGGTAGTCGGCGCGCAGTTGCAGGCCATGGCCGGCCAGCACCACCAGGATGATGGTCGCCGCCACCGCACGGGCCTTGAAGGAGTGCGAGCCCAAGGACGGCGAAGGCGGCGCACGCTCTTCGGGCGGGCCGGCGGCGCAAGGATCGTCGTCGACCGCCGCGTCGCTGATGGTCGAGACGTGCTTTTCGAAATCCCCCAGATGGGTCTTCAGGGCGATCCCTTCATAGCACATGCCCTCGACCGCATCGTCCAATCCGGCAATCGGCTGGGGAAGAGAGCGGCGGACCATCTGCCCGCAGCTGACGATCGCGCGCAACGGCTCTTGCAGGTGGTGCGACGCCACCTGGGCCAGCCGTCTGAGTTCGGCGTTGATCCATCCCAGCTGAACCGCGCGCTGTTCGGCCAGCATGCGGGCGGCCTTCAATTCGTCGGTACGAGTCTCGACCGCGCGTTCCAGTTCCTGTTCGATCTGCGCCTGCTCTTCGTCGTGGCGCTTGATCCGGCGCGTCCAGTAAAGAAGCATGCCGGAGAAGGCCGTCAGCAGCGTCAGCTCGGCCAGAACCATGCGGTGCCAGTCGGCCAGTGCCCGCGATCGGGAAACACCGGCGCTGACCATCAGGCCGAATTCCGGCATCACCCGATAGGCCAGCAGCTTGTCGTTGCCGTCGGTCTTGGCGACCAGATGCGCCACGCCCACGGGGGAACGCGGCGCCCAGATGCGGATCAGGTCGCTGTCGCCGATATTGCGGCCGAACTCGCTGACCTGGTTGGGCGCGCGGGCCAGGATGCTGCCATCTTGGCCGATCA